>JBCCMR010000104.1:0-9576 GCA_039026255.1 Pseudomonadota bacterium | reverse complement strand
TCTGCCGCCCTCCAGCCCGGACCTCAACCCCATTGAAATGGCGTTCTCAAAACTGAAAGCCCATCTCCGACGCATCGGCGCACGGTCTTTCACCGACATGTTCAAAGCTCTCACCGAAATCCGTGACCTCTATACGCCAGCGGAATGCTGGACCTACCTTTGCCAGGCCGCATACGCTTCTACGTAAACTGGAAACGCTCTAGCCAAGCAGGGCCTCTACAGCTGCGACCGCCGCCTCCGTGGTGATGCCAAACTCGCTATAAAGCCGTTCTGCCGGCGCCGACCCGCCGAAGCCCGCCATGCCCACGAAAGCGGCCTTATTGGCATTGCCCCTTTCCCCGCAGAGCCACCGGTCCCAGCCCTGGCGCACAGCGGCTTCGATACCCACGCGCACGGGCCCGCCGGGCAGCACTTTGCGCCGGTAGCGGTCGGGCTGGGTTTCAAAGAGTTCCCAGCAGGGCATGGAGACAACCCGCGTGCCAATGCCCTTTGCCTTGAGGATTTCGCGGGCTTCGAGCGCCAAGTGCACCTCGGAGCCGGTGGCCATCAGGATCGCCTGGCGCTTCCCGTCGCTGTCGGCCAGGATATAGGCCCCCTGGGCGGTCAGATTGCGGCGATTGTGGGTCGTGCGCACCGTGGGCACCCCCTGGCGGGTCAGCGAAAGGACCGAGGGCGTCGCCGTCTGGCTGACGGCCAACTCCCAGCTTTCGGCGGTTTCCACTGTATCGGCGGGCCGGAAGACCAGCGTGTTTGGGGTGGCGCGGCTGATCGCCAAATGCTCCACTGGTTGATGGGTAGGGCCGTCCTCGCCAAGACCGATGCTGTCGTGGGTCATCACATAGACCGTAGGCACGCCCATCAGCGCCGAGAGCCGCATGGCCGGGCGGGCGTAGTCGGTAAAGCACATAAAAGTGCCGCCGTAGGGTCGCACGCCCCCGTGGAGCGCCATGCCGTTCATGGCCGCGGCCATGCCGTGTTCACGGATACCGTAGTGGATGTGGCGGCCTTTGCGGGCGCCCGGTTTAAAGGTGCCAAGCCCGTCGGTGAGGGTGTTGTTCGACCCCGTCAAGTCCGCCGAGCCGCCGATCATTTCGCGCATGATGGGGTTGATCACCTCGAGCGCTTTTTGGCTGCTGACTCGGGTCGCAAGCTTTGGTGCTGTCTCGGAGGTCTCTTGCTTGAGTTTGCGGATCGCGCCGGTCAGCTTTTTCGACGGCTCGCGGGCGAAGACCCGGGCAAATTCGCGCTGGCGCTGGCTGGGTTTTTCCGCCAGGCGCGCCTCCCAAGCGGCGCGGGCTTCGGCACCTTGGCGTCCAATGGCGGCCCAGGCGTCGGCCACATCAGCGGGGATCTCAAAAGGCCCATGGGGCCAGTCGTAGGCGGCGCGCATCTGGGCCAACTGGTCGTCTTTGATCGCGTATCCGTGGCCCTTGGCGGTGTCCTGGACACCGTCTACACCGAGCGCAATGTTGGTTTTGCAGGCAATCATCGAGGGAAGTTTCGATTTGCGCGCCTCGCTGAGCGCTGCGTGGATGGCCGCAGGGTCGTGGCCGTCGACCTCCCATACCGACCAGCCTGCCGCCTTGAACCGGCGCACCTGGTTGGTGCGGTCTGTGATCGACACTTCCCCGTCGATGGTTATGTTGTTGTTGTCCCAAAGCACAATCAGCTTGGCGAGCTTTTGCGCCCCAGCGAGGGTGATTGCCTCGTGGCTGACGCCTTCCATGAGACAGCCGTCGCCGGCAATCACATAGGTGTGGTGATCGACCAGATCCCCGCCAAACCGCGCCGCAAGGGCCTGTTCCGCGATGGCAAAACCGACCGAGTTGGCGATGCCCTGACCCAGGGGACCAGTTGTCGTTTCGATCCCTTGGGCGTGGCCGTATTCCGGGTGCCCGGCGGTTTTCATACCCCACTGGCGAAAGCCGCGGATTTGGTCGCGGGTCATATCGCTGTAGCCCGTCAGGTGCAAAAGCCCGTAAAGCAGCATCGATCCGTGCCCGGCGCTAAGAATAAACCGGTCGCGGTCGGGCCAATCCGGTGCACCTGCATCGAATTTTAGGTGATCGCGGAACAGCACAAGCGCGGCGTCGGCCATACCGATGGGCATGCCCTGGTGGCCCGAAGCCGCCGCGTGCACCGCATCCGCCGCCAAAAACCGCAGCGCTGCAGCCATGCGGAAATGCTCAGGATGCTGCGATTTCAACGACATAAGGTCCATGACGGTGCCCTTCCAAAAGCCGGTCCCAGGAACGCCTATGGACAAGCTGGGGCGCCTTTGGTCGGTGCCCGCGGTTGCCCGGCAAAGCTCTGATATCAGGCGCGTTCGGGGGGTCAAGGGCAGGTGCACCGCGAGACGGCGCGCTTGCGGACGTCGACGGCAATTGAGTATTTGATCAGAGAAGAAGAACGAGCCCGGGCGCTCACCCCGGAGGAGGCGGTGCTGCCGCAAGGCAGTGTTACGTCCGGCCAAAAACACCTGCTTTTGCTTCAGCTAAGCGCGGCACCACATTGTTTTTGCTGGGAAGCGGTGCCTAAATAGTGGTGGCGGCTTCGATTCGCGGCAGTGGGGCGCATGGGCGCGGTCAAGTGTCTTGGAAGGGGCAATCTTAAATGCCTCCGAAGTGGCAACGCTTGGTGCCCCAAAAGGAGCAACTCAGGGCGACAGAACCGGCAGCAAACCGGGGTAGCAGGACAGGCGACAGTCCCCTGTCAAAACAGTAAACGGGCAACCGACGAAAGGCGCGCAGGCATGAAAGAGCTAAAAAAATTAGAAGATAGGGCCGCCAAGGCGCTGGCCCAACTGGCGGAAGGGGGCGGTAAGGCCAAGGAATTGCAAGCGCAGCTCACCGCCGCCACTCAAGAGCAGAAAAAAACGCAGGCGAAACTGGCGGACGCCCAGGCCGAGCTTGAGGACTTGCGCGCGGATACCGACGAACAGGACCGAATGGACGAAGCCGATATTGAAGCGCTTACCAAACAAATCGAAAGCCTAGGTGCCGCGCGCCAGGACGCATTTGAGCAGATGCGCCGGTCAAAACAATACAACAAGCACCTGCGTAAGATTAACGCCGACCTGCGCAAAGCCAACGCCGACAACTTGGGCAAGCCCGAATTGATCAACCAGTCGCTTGAGGCCGAACTTGAAGCGCTCAAGGCGCAGCGGGAAACTGATCTGGCGGACATTAACGGGCTTATGGCGCGGCTAGCGCCCCTAGTGGAGGGCGACATCGATGGCTGAAGTGAAAGTCGAAATCGGCGGACGTGAATTTGAAGTCGCTTGCCGGGATGGGGAAGAACACTTCTTGCGCTCGGCAGCGCAGATGCTCGACAATGAAGCGAGCGCACTCAAAGAGGCGCTCGGGCGCATGCCTGAAACCCGCATGCTCCTTATGGCCGGACTGATGCTCGCCGACAAAACCGCATCGCTTGAAGACAAACTCCGCGAGGGCGGTACAGTGCCCGTCGACGAGGGCGGCTTCAAAAAGCGCGCTAAGAAGGCCGAAAAAGCAGCGAGCGAGGCGCAGAGCCAACTCGCCGAATTGAAGGCCCAGTTGGCAGAAGCTCAGGCCGCAGCGGAAGCCGCAAAAGCCGCTTCCGAAAAGGCTCAAGAGGCTCAGAAGATGGCAGAAGATCAAAACGCTGGCGATACGGATGCCAAAATGAAAGCGCTAGAGGATGAGCTGGCGGAGGCTAAGAAGTCCGCCGCCGCGGCGAAAGACGCTGAAGCGCTCGCCGCGGGTCAAAGGGACCAGGCAGTGGCGGCAGTCACAAGGATGGTGGAAAGGCTAGAAGCCGCCACCAGCTAGCAGATTGGAAGCTAGGCGCGCGCAACACGCCGCGCGCCGCAGAGGACGTTAGGCGTTGGCTTCGCGTATCTTGTCGGCCGCCTCTTTGGAATAGGTGACCCCATTGTCGTCGAACAGCCCGTCGAGTTCCCCCGAAAGGGTCATCTCTGTGATGATATCGCAGCCGCCCACGAACTCGCCTTTTACGTAAAGCTGGGGGATCGTCGGCCAGTCCGAAAAGTCCTTGATGCCCTGGCGCAGAGCATCGTCAGCCAGAACATTAACGTCCTTAAACTCCACACCCATGTAATTCAGCACGCCTGCTACCCGGCTTGAAAAACCGCACTGAGGCATCGTGGCCGTGCCTTTCATGAAAAGAACAACGTCGTTGTCTTTCACCGTTTCCTCGATGCTGCTTTTAATGTCGATCATGGCGGTCATTTCCCTATCACAGCCCGGTCGTCTGCCGGGGGGCCAAATGGCGTTGACACCCATATAAGAGCTACCGCCCAGGAGGGCAATCAGCACCCCGCTTGACAGAACACGACCCTGCCGCCGGGCGCTGCCCCTTCTACTGTGCCAAGACTATTCAGTTGCACGGCAAGGCCCAAAAAGCGCCGTCTCAGTTTAGCCCTGCGCCGCCGCGCGGATGGCTGCAATGTTGTGGCCATAGACCTCGGGCGTGGCCGCCGACCCACCCCGAAAAACCGCGGAGCCCGCCACCAACACATCGGCGCCCGCGGCCACCAACCCGGGCGCCGTGGCCGGGTCAACACCCCCATCAATTTCAATGTGTATCGGCCTGTCACCCACCATGGCGCGAAGCGCTGCGACTTTGCCGGTCATGTCGATAAAACTCTGCCCTCCGAAGCCCGGGTTCACAGTCATAACGCAGATCAAGTCCACAAGATCCAAAAGATGCGCCACCGACTGGGCCGGTGTCCCCGGGTTTAGGGCTACCCCCGGCCGCATCCCAGCCCCCCGAATCGCCTGAAGCGTGCGGTGGATGTGGGCCCCGGACTCCACATGGGCGGTTAGAATATCGGCGCCGGCATCCGCGAAGGCGGCGATAAAAGGGTCCACCGGTGTGATCATCAGGTGCACGTCCATGACCGTCTTTACATGGGGTCGAAACGCCTTCACCGCCGGGGGCCCAAAAGTCAGGTTGGGCACAAAATGGCCGTCCATGACATCCACGTGCACCCAGTCCGCCCCCTGGGCCTCAACCGCGCAGATTTCAGCGCCGAAGTCGGCAAAATCCGCCGACAGGATGGAGGGGGCGATCTTCGGGGTGCGGTCAAAGGTCATAGGACGCAAGCCTTAGGGAAGTTGGCATCTTTTCAGGGCGCTTAATGGCAGCCCCTGGGCCATGCGTCCAGGTCGGTGGCGCGCCTTAATCCTCTGGGCGACGGGCCAAGGCTCCCAGTGCAAAAATAGCGCCCGCGGTTACCACGATGCTTGGCCCTGTGGGAGTATCCCACGTGAAAGAGCCCCAGATACCACCCAAAACCGCCAGCACCCCGGTAAGCGCAGCAAGCAGTCCCATCCGCTCCGGTGTGGACGCCAGCGGCCGCACGGCTGCGGCAGGAATGATCAGCATCGACACGATCAAAAGCGCCCCTACCACCTTGATCGCGAGCGCCACGAGCACCGCCAAGGCCATCGTCAAGATCAGCCCCTCTCGGTCGGGGTCGATGCCATCAGCGCGGGCCAGTTCTGGGGACAAAGTGGCCGTCAAAAGCGCCCCCCAGCGCCAAGCCAGCAGCAAAAGCATCAACGCCGCCACAGCCCAGATGCCTGCAACCTCATTCCAGGTCACCGCAAGAATGTCGCCAAAAAGGAGCGCATGTATATCAATTCGCACGCCGGGCACGAGGCTTGTCGCCACCAGCCCCACCGCAAGCGCCCCGTGTGCCAGCACACCCAAAGCGCTATCCATCGCGTGCCCCATTCCCACCAAGCGCTGCGCAATCAGGCCAAAGGCAGCCGCAGTAAAGAGCACCGCCAAGGGTAAGGGCGCGGTGGTCGCCAGGGAAATGGCCACCCCAAGCACAGCTGCATGCGCAGTCGCTTCGCCAAAATAAGCCATGCGCCGCCAGACCACAAAACACCCCAGCGGTCCTGCCACAAGCGCTACGCCGATCCCACCGAGCGCCGCGCGCCAAAGAAAGGGTTCCCAGATCATTGACTGTCCCGGGCTAGATATTGGTTTTGCCTCTGCCCGACCCACGCGGTCGTAAGCCAAGACAAAAGAACTTCGTTGCATGACAAACGCCGGCGGTGGCGCCAAAAAACCACCGCCGCCCCGGCCCATCCCGCGGCGCAGTTGTGTCTGCCCAAGTTCATCAGCGGCGCGCCTGGGGCATAGACCTGTCCTTGCTTTCACCTGAAACGTTGTCGTGCGAGACGGCCCCGTTGTGTCGGTAAAGCGCCAGCGCCCCTTCTGTACCCGCGCCAAAAAGCGCATGGTACTCGGGATCGCTTGCCACCTGTTCGGGCGCGCCAGCGCAGCACACGCGACCGTTTAAGCAGATCACCCGGTCCGAGGCCGCCATCACCACATGCAGTTCATGGGACACCATCAGCACCGCGCAACCACGGTCTTGGCGAAGCGCCGCAATGCGCTGATAGAACGCCGCCGATCCGGGCTGGTCGAGCCCCTGTGTCGCCTCATCAAGGAGCAAAAGCTCCGGATCTCTCAGGAGCGCTCGCGCTAAGAGAACACGCTGGGTTTCGCCCCCGGACAGCGCCGCCATCTGTGTCTGCGCCAGACCTGCGGCCCCGGCCTCTTCCAGTGCGCTCTCCACAGTCGGGCCTGACAATTGCCCCGGCAGCCCCAAAAATCGCCCCACCGTCATGGGCAGGGTGCGGTCGATGGCAAGCTTTTGCGGCACGTAGCCCAGGCGCAACCCCGCCCGGGGTATCACCTGCCCGGCATTGGGCCGAACCGCACCGATAAGGCTGCGCAGCAGCGTGGATTTCCCAGAACCGTTCGGCCCGACCACCGTCACGATCTCGTGAGGAGCAATGGCCATATCCACCGACCGCAAAATATCGCGATTGCCCAGTCTCACGTGCAAGTCTTTGACCACAACCAGCGGTCCGTCTTCTCGAGCCTTCATAAAACAAGACCTGTGTTGGACCTCTGGTGGGTGACCGCACCAGACCACTTATCCGGGTGCGGGGCGTCGCGGTTGATCGCGCCTATCCCAACTGCGAAAGTGTGTCCCAGCGCGCGCATCAATCGCCGGCCAAGCGCGCAATTGAACGAAGTCATCGGCGCAAGCGTCCGGCGTTTGTCATGCGCCGGGTCCCGCGGCTTCCTGGCAGCGAGGACAGCGGCCCAGCGCCTCCACCGCCGCGCGGTCTAGGGTAAATCCCGACCGTGCGCCAAGAGCTTCTAAGGCGCTGGGATCAAGGGCAGTTTCCGCCACCGCGTCGCAATCCCGACAGATCAGAAAAGCCGGGGTGTGTTTTGCGCCGGGCCGCGCGCACGAGACAAAAGCGTTGAGCCGTTCGATCTTGTGCGCCAACCCCTCGGCCACCAAAAACCCGAGCGCGCGATAGGCGACAGGGGGCTGGTGACCTAGGCCCTCGCGGCCCAGCACCTCCAGGATTTCGTAAGCGCCCAGCGCCCTATGGTCTTCCAACAGCAATTCTAGCACGCGTCGCCGCACCGGCGTTAGACGTAGTCCGTTCTCTGCGCAGTAACGATCGGCGGCGTCGAGCCCGCCGGAGATGCAAGCGTGGTGGTCGTGGCTAGCAAAGGCAACGGCAACGGTGCTATCGATAGGCCTCTCTCCCCCACTGCGAGAACGCTTTGCGGCCCCGGGCGAAGCCTCAGTCGCAGTCAAAGCGCCGGGCTTTTTCCGCACTCCACCGGGGGTCTTGGCGGGCTTCGAAGGTTTGTCTGACATGAGCGGATCCGCGCGGGTCAATCTCCATTGCCGCTTGATATGTGATCCAGCAAACGATAGCAACATGACCGAGTTATAAGATAACATAACCGGAGTAATCGCTATGATCCGCCCCTTCGCTTGCGCGCTTCTTTTTGCGCCGCTTCCCGCCTTTGCTGACGCACCTAGGGTCGTCACAGATATCGCCCCGGTGCATAGCCTCGTGGCGCGCGTGATGCAGGGGGTGGGTGAGCCCACGCTCCTAGTCACCGGCACCCAGGACCCCCACTACATTTCTCTGGCTCCCAGCCAGGCGCAGGCATTGGCAAGGGCCGACGTGCTTTTTTGGATCGGCCCAGGGCTCACCCCATGGCTCGAAGACGCTTCTGAGGCGCTCAGCGACGCGTCTAAAACGGTGGCATTGATGGACCTGGCGGGCACCCATGTGATCGTGACAGATGAAGACCATGACGACCACGATGATCACGGCGCTGAAAAGGCTGGGCATGACGATCATGACGATGACGACCACGGCCATTCGGAAACCGCGGCAGCGGACCATGACGATCACGGGCATTCCGAAACCGCCGCGGCAGAACACGATGACCACGGCCACGATGACCACGCCCATGACGATCACGACGACCATGGGGTTGCCAAGGCCGCAAAAGCCAGCGGGGATGACCACGACCATGACGACCATGGCCATGAGGAAACCGCGGCTTCCGGTCATGATGAACACGGGCACGACGAGCACGGGCATGATGACGATGGCCATTCCGAAACCGCGTCCGCGGGCCACGACCACCACGACCACGGCGGCACCGACCCCCACGCTTGGCTGGACCCGGACAACGCCCAGCTCTGGGTAATTGCCATTGCCGAACGTCTAGCCGCGATTGATCCAGATCACGCCCAGGCTTACCGTTCAAACGCCGTGGCCGCTGCGGCCGAAATCGCCGCGGCCACCGCCGAAACACGCGCGGCCCTGGCAGTGACAGGGGTGGAACCGCGGGTCATCGTGTCCCACGACAGCCTGGCCTACTTCACCGAAGCCTTTGCGATCCCCGCGGCGCTGACCCTCGGCAACGTCGACAACGCCGCCCCGAGCGCCGCGCGCGTCGCCCAGGTGCGGGCCCAGATTGCCGACGCCGGATTGACCTGTGCACTGCATTTCCCGAGCGAAGACACCCGTCTTTTGAATTCCGCCATTGAAGGTACGGGCGCCAAGGTCACGCTGATCGACCCGCTGGGCGCCACTCAGGAGCCTGGCCCAGCGCTATACCCGGCTGTAATCCGCACCTTAGGTACAACCCTTGCCGGTTGCAGCAGCGCCGGCGGCTAAAACTTCGGCGACGCTTGCGGTACAAGATGCGCCCCTTGGGCGCATCTTTTTTTGTTTTTTGCCATGTTGCGCGGCGGGGCGCAACCTCAGAGCTCTGTCTGGCAAGCCTTAGGGAAAAACATCCATGCCCCCGGTGTGGAGCGGAACCGATGCGCCCCGCGGCGCATCTCACTGAGGCATCAGGCTAAGGGCTGTTGGCCACCGTTGTCACCGAATGCCTCCTCCCGGTAGAGCCCAAGGGCGCGCATCACAGGCAAATCGTTTAGGCAAAAAAGGCACGCATCCTCGGTCGCGGAGCCGTTCAAATGTTCGTGCCAGGCCCAGCTTGGCACGCAAAAGATGTCCCGAGGGCCCCAATCGAAGCGTCGTCCGTCGATGATGGAATGCCCCGACCCTTTGGCAACATGATAGAGGTAAGAGCCGGTGTGCCGGTGCGCCCGGGTGTGCTCCCCAGGGCGCAGCATCTGCATAGAAGCACCCAGCGTGGCCATTACTGGACCGTTTGTCGCCGGATTAACGTATTCCATTAGAACCCCGTCATAGGGCG
>JBCCMR010000103.1:0-9650 GCA_039026255.1 Pseudomonadota bacterium | reverse complement strand
CGGAAAACTCCCGCGTGAAAGAGGATACCGTCATGGGCGTCGTCTTTTCGGGCATGTTTGCCGTGGGTCTCGTGCTTTATGTGGCTTATCCCCCGGGCGTCGACCTCGACCACATCCTCTTCGGCAATATGCTGGGGGTGGGGCGTGCGGATCTGATCACCGCAGGCGCGATTGGTGCGGTTGTTACCGTAGTGGTTTTAGCCAAGTGGCGCGATCTACTTCTGCACGCTTTCGACCCGGCCCAGGCGCAGGCGGCAGGGCTGCCCGTGGGGTGGCTCCACTACGGGTTGCTGGCGCTAATTTCGCTTTCAATTGTGGCCACGCTCAGCGCTGTGGGCCTCATCCTGGCGGTAGCCCTTTTGGTCACACCAGGGGCGGTAGCGTTTCTTCTGGTGCGCAGCTTTGGCTGGATGATGGCGGTGGCGACGGCGGTGTGTACCGGGTCGCTTGCGGTTGGCGTCTACCTGAGCTTCTGGATCAACGCGGCCCCGGCGCCGACGGTGGTTTTGGTGCTGACCGGGCTTTTTGTGTTGGCCTTTGCCTGGCGCCGATGGCGCACGGCGCGGGCCACGCGATCGCTGGCCTGAGGCGCGCTAACAGGCAGGCAGGTTCACGGCGAGCCCGCCGAGGCTCGTTTCCTTATACTTCTCGTTCATGTCGAGCCCGGTCTGGCGCATGGTCTCGATACAGGCGTCAAGCGACACCAGATGGGTGCCGTCGCCCCGCAAGCTCAGCGATGCGGCCGATACCGCCTTGATGGCGCCGAGGCCGTTTCTTTCGATACAAGGCGCTTGAACCAGTCCCTTAATCGGGTCACAGGTCATGCCCAGGTGATGCTCCAGCGCGATTTCGGCCGCGTTTTCCACCTGCTCCGGCGTTCCGCCTAGCACCGCGCAAAGCCCCGCAGCGGCCATGGCCGAGGCCGAGCCGACCTCCCCCTGGCAGCCAACCTCGGCGCCCGAGATCGAGGCATTGTTTTTGATGATCCCGCCGATGGCCGCGGCCACCAACAAAAACTCTACCACGTTTTCGCGCGTGGCGCCCGGCACGTGGTCGAGGTAGTAGCGGATCGTTGCCGGCACTACGCCCGCGGCCCCGTTTGTGGGCGCAGTCACTACCTGACCGCCGGCTGCGTTCTCCTCGTTGACGGCCATGGCGTAAGCGCTGATCCAGTCGTTGATCACGTGGGGCGGGGCCAGGTTCTGCCGCGCCTCTATGCGCAGTTTTTCGTGGATGCCCATGGCGCGACGTTTGACGCCTAGGCCACCGGGCAGGATGCCATCCCGCGTCAAGCCGCGGTCGATGCAGGCGTCCATCACCCGCCATATCGCGTCCACACGCCCGCGCAGGTTTTCGCTGCCCGAGCGCACGATCTCATTTTGCCATTTCATGTCTGCAATCGAGAGCCCGCTGTTGCGGGACATCTGCATCATAATGTCAGCGTTGTGGAACGGGTAGGGCACATCGGGTACGGCGCCCTGGTCGGCCGCCACGCGGCCCATATCTTCGGCGCGGGCCACAAAACCACCGCCGATGCTGTAGAATACCTGTTCCAGCATCACATCCCCGGCCGCGTCGAGGGCAAAGAAAATCATGCCGTTTGCGTGCGCCGGAAGCTGGCGGTCGTAGTCGAAAATCAGGTCTGCCTCGGGGTCAAAGGCATAGCCGGGGTGCCCCGGGGGCGACACCCGGCGGGTCTGCGCGATGCGGTCTTCGGCCGCCCGCGCGGCGTCAGGGTCAAAATCGGCGGGTGTGAACCCGTCGAGCCCGAGGATGATCGCGCGATCAGATCGGTGGCCTTTGCCGGTAAAAGCGAGCGAGCCATGGAGCGATGCGCGCAGGCGGGTCGGGGATGCGGCCTCTTTCACTTGGTCTAGGAACTGGCTCGCGGCGGTCATGGGTCCCATGGTGTGAGACGATGACGGACCGACTCCGATCTTGAAAATCTCAAAAATGGAGAGAAACATTGCTTCGCCCCGGCTGAAGTTTGGCTAGCCCGTGAACTACACCCGCGGTGCGCCGATTGTCACGACCAATAACGACGCATCGATGCCGTAGGCGCCTTAACTCGCGTACTAAGTTGCCGCATTTTCCCGGTCGCGACCCGGGGGGAAGGATGCTAGGTTCGCAAAAACACCGGAGGCACCCATGAGCAGCGAATTCTCCCCTATCGACAAGGCCAAATTCGTCGCCGCAAAACGGGCCGTCGATTATGTCGAGGACGGCATGCGCGTGGGATTAGGCACCGGATCGACCGCCGCTTGGATGGTTAAAATGCTGGGCGAACTGGTCCGCGACGAAGGGCTGCGCATCAAAGCGGTGCCCACCTCGGCGCGCACGGCACAGCTGGCCCGAGATGTAGGCATCGAGGTGCACGAACTTGGCGCGGTCAAATGGCTGGACTTGACCATTGACGGGGCCGACGAATTCGATCCGCGCCTCAACCTTATCAAGGGCGGCGGCGGGGCGCTTTTGCAAGAAAAGATCGTCGCCACTGCGTCCGACCAGATGGTGGTGATCTCGGATGCGTCGAAGGCGGTGGACACGCTGGGGGCGTTCCCGCTGCCGGTCGAGGTGGTGCGTTTCGGGTGGGAAACGACAAAGATGCTGATCGAGGAATGCCTGGCCAACGTGAACGTGTTGGGCCAGCAGGTCACGCTGCGCATGCAAAATGACGCGCCGCTCATCACCGATGAGGGCCACCATATCGTAGACCTTCACCTCAAGCGGATTGAAAACCCGCGCGAACTGAGCCTCGTGCTCAATCAGGTGCCGGGCGTGGTCGAAAACGGGCTCTTTCTTGACGTGGCTGACGCCATTGTGATCGGCCACGGGGACGGGCGTGTAGAGGTGCGAGACATCAACAACGGCACCGTCGAGCGCGAACATATCGACATCCTGCTGAACGAAAACCTTTTCGCGGACATCGAAGACTGATGACTTTTGACTACGACCTATTTGTAATCGGCGGCGGCTCGGGCGGGGTGCGCGCGGCGCGGGTGGCGGCCCAGGCGGGGCAGCGCGTGGCCTTGGCCGAAGAATACCGCATGGGCGGCACCTGCGTGATCCGCGGCTGCGTGCCCAAAAAGCTGATGGTCTACGCCAGCGGCTTTTCCGAAGCTTTCGCCGATGCGGCGGGCTTTGGCTGGACTGTAGGCGAGACGTCGTTCGACTGGGGCGCTCTCATTGCTGCCAAAGACGCCGAGATCGACCGGCTCGAAGGTATCTACCGCAAGCTTTTGTCCAACACCGGAGTGACCGTATTTGATGGACGCGCGCGGCTGAGCGGACCGCAAGAGGTGACACTGGCCGACGGGCAGGTGCTCAGCGCCGAAACAATCCTCATCGCCACGGGGGGGCGCCCGTTCATGCCCGATATCCCAGGCATCGAACACGCCATCACCTCAAACGAGGTGTTTCATTTGAATTCCAAGCCAAACCGCGTGGTTATAAATGGCGGCGGCTATATCGCGTGTGAATTCGCAGGGATCTTCAACGGTATGGGTAGCCAAGTAACCCAGTTTTACCGAGGCGAGCAGATTTTGCGTGGCTTTGACGGCGAGGTCCGCGGTTTTGTCGCCGAAGAGATGCGCCAGAAGGGCATCGCCATACACACCGGCATTGCCATCACAGGCATCGAAAAGACGGATGACGGGCTTGAGGTGACATGCTCAAACGGGCGCACCTACCCGGCCGACTGCGTGCTTTTTGCCACCGGGCGCACGCCCAATACGGTCGATATGGGGCTGGGTGAGGTGGGGGTGACGCTGACCCCTGGGGGGGCTGTGGCGGTGGACGCCCATTCGCGCACAAGTGTGGAAAGCATCTGGGCCGTAGGCGATGTCACCGACCGGGTCAACCTGACACCGGTGGCCATCCGCGAGGGCATGGCCTTTGTCGCTACGCGGTACAAAAACACACCCATTCGGCCGGATCACGATCTGATCCCCACGGCGGTCTTCACCCAACCCGAGATCGGCACCGTGGGGCTGACCGAAGAGGAAGCTAACGCCGCCCACGATATCGAGGTTTATGCTACCTCATTTCGCCCGATGCAGCATGTCTTGGCCGGTCGCGACGAGCGCATGCTCATGAAGCTTTTGGTGGATAAATCTGATCGCCGGGTTTTGGGCTGTCATATCGTGGGCCACGGCGCCGCCGAGATGATACAGATGGCAGGGGTTGCGGTGAAGATGGGCGCCACGAAAGAACACTTTGACGCCACTTGCGCCGTGCACCCCACCGCCGCGGAAGAGCTTGTCACTCTGGCAACCCCTGTGCGTTAAGGCGCGCGGCAAATTTGGTTGCTTAGGCTGGATTTGCGTGGTGATTTGACGCGACCCGGTGTTCGGCGGTCACACCTTGGGTGCTTGATTTCCCGGCGAAAGCGGCCAACTAGTGCCCCAAGCGCAAACGACTTTCACGCGAAAGGATTGGGAGACATGGCATCCAACAACTCCGGGGGACCCTGGGGCGGCGGCGGTGGCAATCGCGGCAACGGCTCCGGCGGCAAAGGCCCCGGTGGGAACGGCGGCGACGACAGGCGGGGTCCGAACAGGCCAAACCGCCCGTCTGGTCAGCAGGGCGTTCCTGAAATCGACGAAATCGTGCGTCGCGGGCAAGAGCAGTTGCGCGTGTTGATGGGGGGCGGCAATGGCGGCGGCATGGGTCGCGGCGGGCTGCCCGGCGGTGGCGGCGTCAACCGCACCACAATCGGCATAGGCATTCTGGTGCTGGCGGCCCTCTGGCTGGTCGCTTCACTTTACCGTGTCGATACATCCGAGCAGTCAGTCGAACTGCTGTTCGGTGAACGCTATGACGTAGGCACCGAAGGCCTTAATTTTGCGCCGTGGCCTATTGTGACCCGGGAAATTCGCGCGGTGACGCGAGAAAACACCGAAGACATCGGCGTGGGCCGGTCCGGGCGCGACGGCCAAGGTTTGATGCTGACCGGTGACGAAAATATCGTGGACATCGACTTCCAGGTGGTCTGGAACATATCCGATCTAGAGCGGTTCCTTTTCAACCTTGCGCAGCCAGAGGACACAATTCGCGCAGTGTCGGAGTCGGCGATGCGCGAAATCATCGCCCGGTCGAACCTGGCGCCGATCTTGAACCGGGACCGGGGTGTGATCGCCGCGGAACTGCAAGACCTCATTCAGACAACGCTCGACAGTTACGACGCCGGTGTGAACATTGTGCGGGTCAACTTTGACCGTGCCGACCCACCTGGCGAAGTGATCGACGCCTTTCGGGAAGTCCAGGCCGCCGAACAAACCCGCGACACACTGGAAAAGCAGGCCGATGCCTACGCCAACCGCGTTGTAGCCGAAGCCCGCGGTAAGTCGGCCCAGCTTTTGGAAGAGGCTGAAGGTTACCGAGCTGAACAGGTCAACCGGGCCGAAGGTGAAGCGGCGCGATTTGTGGCGGTCTACGATGAATACGCCAAAGCGCGCGACGTGACCCGCAAGCGTCTTTACCTGGAAACGCTCGAACGGGTACTTGCCGACGTCGACAAGATCATCATCGACGAAGGTACCGGCGGTGGCCAAGGTGTTGTGCCCTATCTGCCGCTGAACGAACTGAACCGTAACCGCACCGCACAACAAGGAGCCAACTGATGAACCGTGGTCTTGCTCTTCTCATCGCGGGGCTTGTGATTGTCGTGGGCATTTTCTCGTCGCTCTACATTGTGGACGAGCGGGAAAAAGTCCTCAAACTGCGCTTCGGAGAAGTTATTTCGGAGGTGTCCGATCCGGGCCTTTACGCTAAGATACCTTTGTTTGAGGAAATCGTTCGGTACGACGACCGGATCCTTGCGCTTGACACCCAACCTCTGGAAGTCACCCCGGCTGATGATCGCCGTCTTGTGGTAGACGCGTTCGCCCGTTGGCGCATTGCTGACGCAGGCACGTTCCGCCGCGCAGTAGGTGCGCAAGGGGTGGACGGGGCACGCCCGCGCCTGGAACGCATCTTGAACGCGGAACTGCGGGAAGTGTTGGGTTCCGTGACATCGGGCGCGGTGCTGTCGGCGGATCGTGTGGCGTTGATGAACTCCATCCGCGACCAGTCGCGTACCCAGGCCGAAGCGTTGGGTGTGGAAATCGTTGATGTGCGTATCAAACGGGCCGATCTGCCGCGCCAAAACCTGGACGCCACCTTCGAGCGGATGCGCGCCGAACGGGAACGGGAAGCCGCGGACGAAATCGCCCGTGGTAACGAAGCGGCCCAGCGGGTGCGTGCCCAGGCGGACAGGACCGTGGTGGAAACCGTGTCAGAGGCCGAAAAGCAGGCCGAGATCATCCGCGGTGAGGCCGACGCCGAACGCAACCGGATCCTCGCCGACGCGTTCAATCGCGACGCGGAGTTCTTTGCCTTTTACCGGTCGCTCAGCGCCTATGAGCGGTCTCTGCGTGGAAACAACTCCACGCTTGTGATCGCCCCCGACAGCGAGTTCTTTAACTACCTCAAGTCGGATCAGGGTGCCGCCGCAAGCAACTGATGTTACGCGATATTCTCATGGCTGTCGGCCTGATGGCCGTGATCGAGGGGCTGGTGCTTGCACTGGCCCCTCTTCGGTTCGAGCAGCTTCTCGAAACCCTTCGGACCATGTCGGAAACTCAGATCCGCACTATTGCGCTGGGCATTATAACGCTCGGCGTTGTGCTTGTCTGGCTTGCCGGGCGCGCCGGATAATCGGCGCAGGCGCCAGCCGTTCCCCGTCCGGCCCAAACCCAAGCCCCCCGCGACCGAAAGGACCGCCCATGATTCTGCGCAAGGACTGCTTCACGCTTCCTGAGGGTGTGATCTACCTCGACGGAAATTCCCTTGGCCCGCTGCCGAGACGCGTGGCGAACCGGGTCGCGCAAACCGTAGAACGCGAATGGGGCAGACAACTCATACGGGGGTGGAACGATGCGGGCTGGATGGCCGCGCCCGAGACCGTAGGAAACCGGGTCGGGCGCCTGATTGGCGCCGCGCCGGGCTCGGTTACGATGGGGGACACGCTCTCCATCAAGGTCTTCCAGGCGGTGGCGGCGGGATTGGCGCTGCGCCCCGGGCGCCGGTTGATCCTGTCGGACCGCGGCAATTTCCCCACCGACCTCTACATGGCCGAGGGTCTGGCGCGCCTGACCGAACGCCATGAATTGCATCTGGTGGACCCCGAAGACCTGCCGGACGCAATAACAGACGACGTGGCGGTCGTGCTGATGACCCATGTGGATTACCGCACCGGGCGCATGCACCGCATGGATAGCGTGACCCGGGCAGCCCAGGCCGCCGGGGCGGTGATGGTGTGGGACCTGGCCCATTCCGCCGGGGCGGTGCCCGTCGAGATCAGCCAAAGCGGCGCTGAATTTGCCGTGGGCTGCACCTATAAATACCTCAACGGTGGCCCGGGCGCCCCGGCTTTTATCTATGTGCGCCCGGATCTCGCCGACGGGATCGAGCCCGCCTTGGCCGGGTGGTTGGGGCACGATGCCCCCTTCGCGTTTGAGCTGGGCTATCGCCCCGCCGCAGGGGTTGGGCGGATGCGCGTGGGCACGCCGCCGGTTCTGCAGATGGCTGCGCTCGACGCCGCCCTTGACGTCTGGGACGACGTAGCCATGGAGGACGTCCGCCGTGCGTCGATCACGCTTTCCGAGACATTCATTACCGCGGTTGAGGCCCGCTGCCCCGGGCTTGCGCTCGCCTCACCCCGCGACCCCGCGGCCCGGGGCAGCCAGGTATCTTTTGCCCACCCAAACGGCTTTGCGGTCATGCAAGCGCTGATTTCCCGCGGGGTGATCGGCGATTTTCGGGCGCCGGATCTGATGCGGTTTGGTTTCACGCCGCTTTATGTGTCCCCCGAAGACGTCGTGGCCGCCGCTGAAATCCTGGCCGATATCCTAGCCACCGGCGCCTGGGACCGCCCCGAACACCACCGCCGCGGGGCCGTCACCTGATGCCTTTCGCGAAATCGTGCGGCTTTGTCGCCGGGAATGCCCTTTAACCCGCCCGGAAAACCCAATAGATACAGTCTTGACCGGCGGCGTCAGGTGCGCCCGCGCCGCCAGACCACAGGGAGTGCGTAACCATGACCATCACACCGCTTTTCATCCAGAACATCGGCCTTCCGGGCGTGCTTTTGATCGCGATCGTGGTGCTAGTGCTCTTCGGCCGCGGTAAAATCGCTGGCATGATGGGCGAAGTCGGCAAAGGCATCACGTCGTTTCGCAAAGGCATGAGCGACGGCCAGGCAGAGGCGGAAAAGCAGTTGGCTGACCCCTCGGAAGAGGCCAAAGACATCACTCCGGACCGCGAAAAGTCTTAAACCCGGGCGGGGTCGCGCGCCATGTTTGATATCGGCCTCGCAGAGATGGTGGTCATTGGCGTTGTGGCGTTGATCGTCGTGGGCCCAAAAGACCTGCCGATGATGTTCCGCCGTGTCGGCCAGTTTGTGGGCCGCATGCGCGCTATGGCCCGCGATTTTCAATCTGCGATGGACCAGGCCGCCGATGAAAGCGGGCTCAAAGAAGCGGGCGACGCCATGCGCATGGCGACCTCTATGAAAAATCTCGGGCTCGATGACGCTGCCAAATCCCTGGCCACCGCCACGGCCCAGTACGAGGCGCGCAAGGTCGATGCCGCCGCCGAACACGCCGCGCGCCAAAAGGCTGTGGAAGAGGCCAACAAGGCGGCCGAGCAATGGCCCCCCGAGGGCGTAGAGGCGGCCGCGACCGAGGTCGCAAAAGACGCGGAGCCTGCGCCCAGCACCGCGGAAAAAGCCACCGGCGCCCAGACCTTAGCGACAGCAACGCCCGCTGCAGCCGATCCGGCATCCACCCCCGTGGAAAAGCTTGCGGGCACGAAAGCCGCCGCACCCACGGCCGGGGATAAAGCGTGACCGCAGCGGACGAAGAAGACGAAATGGACCGGTCGGCGGCGCCGCTGATCGAACATCTTGCCGAGTTGCGCACCCGCATCATCCGATCCGTGGTTGCGCTTGTGGTGGGTATCCTTGTCACGTTTGCCTTCGCTGAGATGCTCTTGAATTTCCTGGTGGAACCGATCGCAAGTATTTTGCGGTCAAACGGCCAGGACCCCAGCCTGATCTTCACCGCCCCCCAGGAAAAGTTCTTCGTACTATTTCGTATTTCAGTGCTGGCGGGGCTCGGCCTGGCCTTTCCGGTGATCGCCCATCAGATGTGGCGGTTTGTGGCGCCGGGGCTTTATAAAAATGAGCAGAACGCGTTTTTGCCTTTCGTAATTGCCTCGCCGTGTCTCTTTATCGCGGGCGCGGCCTTTGCCCATTACGTCGTGACACCCCTGGCGATGAACTTTTTTATCGGTTTTGGGGATATTTTGCCGTCGGTGTCCGCGCTTTTGGTCGATACAAGCGACGGGCAGGTGGTGCCTGTGGACCCGGCGATCCAGGAAACCCGGACGTTTTTTGTGGGATCGGTCCGCGAAAGTTTGGACATCTCACTCAAGTTCATCTTCGCATTCGGCGTGTGCTTCCAACTGCCGGTGCTGTTGACGTTGATGGGCATGGCCACGCTGGTAAGCGCAGAAGGTCTGCGCAACGTGCGTAAATACGCTGTTGTTGGCATTTTGGTACTGGCTGCGGTGGTCACACCGCCAGACGTGATTACTCAAGTGATCCTTTT
>JBCCMR010000102.1:0-9725 GCA_039026255.1 Pseudomonadota bacterium | reverse complement strand
TCAGGCGGGGGCAAAAACCGCCATACCAAGCCATTCTGCAGCCAGGGCCGGGGTGTCTTTGCCTTCGATCTCGATGGTCATGGCAAGCTCCCGCAAAAGCCTATTTTCGCCCTTTTGAGTAATCGCGTTTAGCACACACCGCCCGCGCAACCGGTCTCCGACCACCACCGGGTTCAGAAACCGCAGTTTATTGAAGCCGTAGTTAATGCCCATGGTTTGGCCTGGGTGCGGACGCAGCACTTCATAGGCAAACTTCGACGCTAATGACAGCGTCAGGAACCCGTGGGCAATGGTTGCACCAAACGGGGTCTCCCGTGCCGCACGGGCGGGGTCGATGTGGATCCACTGGTGGTCCTCGGTCACATCAGCAAAGGCGTCGATGCGAGGTTGGTCGATCTCGACCCAAGCAGTCAACCCGACCTCCTGGCCCACAAGCGCCTGCTGTTTGGCGAAGATATCAGCGATCATGGTTGCTTCCCTCGCCCGACCCCGAAGTTGCGGCAGTGCTACCCGCGCACCCGGGCATAACACCCCCGGTGCGCGGACTTGTAAAGCGCCCATCGCCGGGTGCATATGATGGCTGTGCCATAAAAAGGGTTTGTACTCATGGATGGGTTTACCTTCAACACAGTCGGCGCCCTGGAGTTCGGCGCCGGGCGCATCGCGCGCCTGGGGCCCTTGGCGCACTCAATGATCGGCGAACGTGTGCTTTTGGTGACCGACCGAGGCCTGGTAGACGCCGGCATCGTAACCCACGCCACCGAAATCTTGGAATCGGCAGGGCTGCAGGTCCTGGTCTTCCCAGATGTGGTGGCCGACCCGCCCGAGGATATCATAGCTCAAGCGGTCGACATGGCCCGAGTAAGCGATGTTGCCGGGATTATCGGACTTGGCGGCGGGTCATCTTTGGATGTGGCCAAGCTTGTGGCGGTTCTTGCTGTTGGTCAGGAAGAACTCTCCAACATGTGGGGTGTAGGCAATGTAAGCGGGCCGCGGCTACCCCTCATTCTGGTGCCCACCACCGCCGGCACAGGCTCCGAAGTGACGATGGTGTCAATCGTCACCACCGGCGCATCCGAGAAAATGGGCGTGGTCAGCCCCTGGCTTTTGCCTGATGCGGCGATCCTGGACCCAGAGTTGACCTACGGACTGCCCGCGCCGGTCACCGCGGCCACAGGCATCGATGCCATGGTCCACGCGATCGAGGCCTACGCTTCCGCAAGCCCCAACAACAACCCAGTGAGCCGCGCGCTTGCCTGCAAAGCCTTGGGCCTAATGGGGCGCGCGCTTGAAAAGGCGGTCACCACGCCCAGTGATGCTGACGCGCGCGGGGATATGCTGTTGGGCTCCATGCTGGCCGGACAGGCGTTTGCTAATTCGCCGGTGGCGGCGGTGCATGCCCTAGCCTACCCGGTGGGCGGGCATTTCAAGGTGCCGCACGGGCTCTCGAACGCGCTTGTTCTGCCCCATGTGCTGCGGTTTAATTGCGTAACAGCACCAGGACCCTATGCCGAATTAGCCACCGTGACCTTCCCGAAACTTGCCGGTCTGGAGGGTCAGGACGCCGCTGCGGCGTTCGTGGACGAATTGGCTGCGCTTTCGGCGCGCTGCGGGCTACAACAGGGTCTCAGAGAGGTCGGTGTCACCAAAAAAGACCTGCCGATGATGGCGCGCGACGCCATGAATCAGACCCGGCTTTTGGTTAACAACCCGCGCCCGGTGGACGAAGCGGCCGCGCTTGCCATCTACGAGGCCGCCCATTGAGCGCCCGCCCGGCCCCGGCCACCCGCAACGCCTTCGCAACCTTTCGCCAACTTCAGACCCGCTGGAACGACAACGACATCTACGGCCACGTCAACAACGCCATCCACTACCTTCTTTTCGATACGGCGGTGAACGGCTGGCTCCTTGAGGCGGGACTATTGGCGATGCGCGACCCCACCCATGTGTGGATCGTCGCCGAAACCGCCTGCCGCTACCACGAGGAAATTGCTTTCCCGGATCGGGTCGACGCAGGCCTTCGTCTGAACCACCTCGGCGGGTCTTCTGTCACATGGGAAATCGGGCTGTTCCGAAACGACGCGGACTGGGCATCCGCCGAGGGCCGTTTTGTGCACGTGCATGTCCGTCGGAACGGCCTGCGGCCTGAGTCTATTCCAGACCACGCCCGCGCTACGTTAAAACCGCTCCTGACCGCAAGCTAGAGCACCTAAGCAGCCTCAAGGCCGGGCCCTGACGTCGCGGGTGGCCGGGCGGGGTCGCCACCAGAGACCAAAGGGTGTAAGCCCCGCGTCATGGCCCAACCCTTTCCCATTACACGCGCCCATGAGCTGCCAGTCTGGCGGCGTCCGATTACGCTGTTGGGACTGATGGCGTTTGCCATGCCGCTGGCCTTCAGCACCTGGGCCGCGCTCTTGAACAATTTTGTCATCGAAATGGCCGATTTCGACGGCTCGGACATCGGCTGGCTACATTCCGTGCGCGAGATCCCTGGGTTTTTGGCCTTTGGGGTGATTTATGTCCTGCTTTTTGTGCGCGAACAGACGCTGGCCACGGTGTCGCTCGTCGCCATGGGCCTTGCCATCGCGGTCACTGCTTGGTTCCCCAGTTTCCAGGGTCTTTTGATCACCACGATGATCGGCTCCATCGGATTTCACTACTATGAAACCGTAAAAATGAGCCTGGAGCTGCAATGGATCGACAAGGCCAGGGCGCCCCAAGTGCTGGGCTGGCTGGTGGCCGTGGGTTCTGGCGCTTCGCTCTTGGCCTACGGGGCAATTGTGGCGGTGTGGAAGACGCTGTCGCTCGACTTTAATACGGTTTACCTGGCCTCCGGCGGGCTGACCGTGCTGATCACGCTCTACTGCTGGGCCGCGTTCCCGACCTTTCAGGCCCCAGTGAAACAGCGCGCGCAGATGGTGCTGCGGCGGCGCTACTGGCTCTACTACGCGCTGCAAGCGGCGGCGGGCGCGCGGCGGCAGATCTTTATGGTCTTCGCCGCCTTCATGATGGTCGAACGCTTCGGATTTCAGGTCCACCAGGTGACAGCGCTTTTTCTGGTCAACTACGTAGCCAACATGGTTTGCGCACCCCTTTTGGGCCGTTGGGTCGGGCGCGTAGGTGAACGCAACGCGCTGGCCTTCGAATATGTCGGCCTAATCTGCGTGTTCGGGCTTTACGGTGGAATTTACGCCTTTGGTTGGGGTGTGATGCTGGCGGCAGTGCTTTACGTAGTTGACCACCTCTTTTTTGCGCTGGCGTTCGCTCAGAAGACCTACTTCCAGAAGATCGCCGATCCGGCCGACATAGCCCCGACAGCGGCGGTGGCCTTCACGATCAACCACATCGGTGCGGTGCTGTTGCCGGCGATGCTGGGCTACCTCTGGCTGGCATCTCCCGGGTCAGTTTTTGTGCTCGCGGCGGGGATTGCAGGGTTGTCGCTGATGCTGGCGCTGATGATCCCGCGCCACCCGGAACCAGGGCATGAAACCATCTTTGCCCGGCGTGCGGCCCAGGTCCCATTGGCGGCACCCGGCGAATGACGCTCCGGGACAAAACTCAGCCGGTTTCCCCGAGCACGGCCCGTGGGGCTGCGGCAGATGCAGCCGAAGGCGACGGCCTCCCCGAAAAAGCACGTTTCCTGCGCGGGTCGATCCTTCGCCACGTCCTAGTGATGAGCCTGACCGGCTCGGCCGGGCTGATGTTCATGTTCCTTGTCGATGCGGCAACGCTCTTTTGGGTGTCCCGCCTGGGAGAAGAAAGCCTTTTGGCGGCCCTGGGGTTCGCCTGGACAGTGCAGTTCTTTACGATATCGGTCGGTATCGGGCTGATGATCGCCGCCACTGCCCTGGTGAGTCGGTCCATAGGCCAGGGGAAGATTGAGCAGGCCCGGCGACAGACAACCGTGGCGGCCTTGTACGGGCTCGCCATCCAAACGGTGATTGCAGCCCTTGTGGTCACCTTCCGGCACCAGATCTTGGCGCTTGCCGGGGCCGAGGGCCAGACAGCCCAGGATGCCGCTCGGTTTCTGGCGATCAGTGTGCCGTCATTGCCGATCATGGCGCTCGGCATGGTGGCAAGTGCGGCCCTGCGGGCAGTAGGCGACGCCTGGCGGGCGATGTTTGTGACCATGTCGGCGGGGGCCGTAGCCATGGTCGTCGACCCGCTTTTAATCTTTGGTTTGGGGCTCGGCTACGACGGGGCCGCCTGGGGGGTGGTGTTGTCACGGATTACATCGGCGGCCCTCGGGTTTTGGTTTTTGGTAAGTGCCCACGCGATGCTGGCCACCCCGACCCGGGCCGACCTGCGCGCGCTGATCATGCCCTTTGTGGCCATCGCCGCCCCGGCCATTGTCACGCAACTCGCAACGCCTATGGGGAACTACTTACTGACTGCTGTCATATCCGCTTACGGGGATGCAGCGGTGGCGGGTTGGGCAGTGATTTCGCGCCTGTCGGTCCTGGCTTTCGGCGGACTTTTTGCGCTGTCCGGCGCCATCGGCGGCATCATCGGGCAAAACTACGGGGCAGGACTGATCGACCGGGTGGAGCGGACCTTTATCGAAGCCCTCCGCGTCTGCGTGGTCTACACGCTTCTTGCCTGGGCTGCGCTTGCGGCCCTGCGCGGTCCTATCGTGGTCACCTTCGGACTAGAAGGGGTAGCGGTGGACGTGCTCACAGCGTTCCTTTTTCTGGGGGCCGGCAGTTTCATGTTCACTGGGGCGATCTTTGTGGCCAACGCGGCCTTCAACAACCTGGGGCGCCCCCTTTATTCGACCGCCTGCAACTGGCTGCGCGACGGTGTACTGACCTGGCCCTGCTGCGTGGCACTGGGCGCAGCTTTCGGGGCGCCCGGGGTGATATACGGCTCTGGCCTCGCCGCGTTTTTGGCTGGGGTCGGCGCCACGATCTGGGCCTGGCGTTTTGTGCGGGCGCTTCCACGGTGAGCTCTCGGCGCTATGCGGCGCTAACCATGGTGCGGGACGAAGACTTCTTCCTGCAGCTCTGGGCGCGCCATTACGGGCGCGAGTTCGGGCGCGAAAATCTCTTTATCATCGACCACAACAGCCAGCACATCCCACCAGGTGATGTCTTGGGCCCGGGCGCCAATATCTGGCGCTTGCCCTACAACAATCCGGTCAGCGACCCCACCGGCGAAAACCGCGCTTTTGACGACGAACGGCGGCGCTGCCTGTCACGCCAAGCGGATGCGCTTTTGGCCTATTACGACGCGGTGGTGATCGGCGACGCCGATGAGATCTGGGTGACCGATGCGCCTGGGCAAAGCCTGCGCGCCTACCTCGACGCCCTGCCCGAAATTGGCATGCGCGCGGGTATGGGGATCGAGATGTTCCACGACCCGGGCACGGAGCCGCCCTGGGATCCGGAGGCCAATATCTTCGACCAGCGCCGGTTCTTCCGCTACCGGTTCTTATGCGCCAAGCCCTGGCTTGTGGGCGAACGGGGGCGCGAGCTTCTCTGGCACGGGGCGCGCGGGGGGTTCCAGCTCGACGGGAACCTTTTGCTGGTGCATTTGCATTCGCTCGATGAAGCGCAGCTGCGCGCTCGCCGCACTGCGCGCCAGGCCGACTATGCCGCCGGTCGCGGGGGCAAAAATTCCCGCTGGAAGGACCCGCCGGACGACGCCGTGGCCCAGGTTGCCCGCTATGCCGCTATGGCGGTGGAGCCCGGCGACATGATGCACCATGACCTTCTGGAAGAGCTCTTCCCCGGCCACCGGGAAAGGGAGTTCAACAGCGACACGTATGCCCGGATCGAAGGCGGTCACGCCCGCCGCCGCATGATTGCGGTCGAGCAGTTTGTCCCAGACGCCCTGCGCAAGGCGCTTCTGGATATGCGGTTTCGCCTGCCCGACCGTTATTTGGGCAAAGCCTGATCGCCACCCGAGCGAGCCACGAAAAGCGGCTCCAAGGCGCCAAGGATTGCGTCGCGGTCGTCGGTGAAAAGCCGCACTGGCAGCACCAGCAAGTCGCCGCGCCAACGCGGGCCCAAGCGGGCGGCGTCCTTTTCGGTGGTAACAAGCTGCGCGCTTTTTTCGCGCGCCTCCCGCGCGAGGCGGGCCATGACGCTGTCGGGAATGGCTGCGTGATCGGCAAACCCGTGGGCGCCCACGACCTCGGCGCCGAGCCCCGCCAGCGTGTCGAAAAACTTCTCCGGCCGGGCGATGCCCGCAAAGGCTAGGGCGCGCAGGCCAGTCCAGTCCATACCAGTTTGTAGGGGCAGTACCTGGCCGCCCCAAATTGGCAACCTTTTCAGAGGGGGGTACGCCTCTTGCAGGCGTCGCCGGGCAGCGACGGGACCCAGGGCCAGCACCGCATCCGCCCGCGCCAAACCTTCGGGTAGCGCCTGGCGCAGGGGCCCCGCGGGGATCAGCCGCCCGTTGCCGAAACCCTGGGCCGCGTCGACCACCATCAGCGTGAAGTCTTTGGCCACCGACGGGTTCTGCATTCCATCGTCCAAGATCACCGCTTGCGCCCCGGCATCGGCAGCCTCCTGCACCCCCGCGGCCCGATTCTTGGCCACCCAGGTGGGCGCAAACGCCGCCAAAAGAAGCGGCTCATCACCGACCTCTGCCGCGTCCATCGTGGGCTTCACCCGCAGGGGACCCGGGGCGCGCCCGCCGTGACCGCGGCTTACCAGATGCGCGGTCACACCCAGGTCGCGTAAGTGCTCGGCCAACCAGATCGCAGTCGGCGTCTTGCCCGCGCCACCCACGGTGATGTTACCCACGCAAATCACCGGGATCGGGGCGCGCCAATGGGCGCCCTGGCGCGAGCGGCGGTCAGCGGCCCAGCGCCAAAGGAGGGTTGCAGGCCAAAGGGCGTGCGCCTGCCAACCCGGGCGCTCAGGCGGGTTGCGCCAAAACAGAGGCGCCTTCACGGTGCCGCATCCAACTGTTCGCCCAAGGTGGCAGCGATGGTATCGGCGGCCTCGGCCCCGTCGGAGAGCGTGGCCCACGCCCGGTGCGCCATGTCCGCGGCCCGATCCGGCAAAATCGCAGTGCTGAGCGCCTGAGCAAGTTCGCGCCCGGTCGTCACGCGCCGGGCGGCACCCGCGTCCCGCAGGCGTTGGTAGAGATCAGCCCAATAGCCCACGTGGGGCCCGTAGAGCACCGCTGCGCCAACGGCGGCGGCGGCCATGGGCGACCGCCCCCCGTGGCGAGCGATGGACCCGCCCAAAAACGCCACCGTGGCCAGGGCAAGCCAGGGCGCGCGGTCCGCGCCTTGGGTCAGCACCACCACGTCGAAGGCAACGCCCCCGGGCGCCAGACGGTCTTCACCCGTGGCGGCAAGGTTGGCGCGGGCGAGGGCCTCGGCGGCGGTGTCCAGGTCGCATTCGTCATCAAGCGCCCGCGCCAGCACCCGCCGGGGCATCGCCCGCGCCGCGGCCTCATGGGCGTGGAGCACCATAGGCAATTCCTCTTGCGCAACCCCGTCGGCGATCCAGATCGGGCGACCCTCCAAAGCGGCGGCGAGACGCGCCCGTTCGCCCGGGTCGACCTCGGGCGCCGCGGCGGCCGCCCCGGGGAGCCCGCTCCGCACCCCGCGGGCGGCGGCCACCCCAGCCGCGCGCACCTGTGCGAGATCCGCGGTGTCGCGCAAAAACACCTTCGACAGCGCCCGAAGCCGCCAGCGGCCCCGTCGCGGGAGCCAGGGGTCAGGCGCAGACGTCAAAAGGTTCACCGCCACACCTCGGTCAAGAGCCGCATCAAGAAGCGGCGCCATCTCGGGGCCGTCGTGCCAAAGCAACACGTCGGGCCGCCAATAGTCAAGAAACCGCCCGATCGCCTGGGGCCGTGCATGGGGCGCAAGCTGCACCATTGGCCACGGCGGCAGGCGCCGCACAAGGGTGCCCGAGTCGCCAGGCAGACGCGTCGTCACCAGAGCGCCGGTCGGGCCGAACTCTGCCGCCAGCGACAGCATCACCCCGCCTAGCGGCAGCGCGCCCGCAGTGTCCGCAGCGTGGAACCAAACGAGAGGCCCGGGCGGGCGCGCGGCGGTTGCGGTGCCGTGACGCTGGTGAGCGTTCTGCACGGTTTCTTCGCCTCGGCGCACGCGCGCGGCGGCGGCGCGGTCGGCCCAGGGCTCCAAGATCCCGGCCACCCGCCGACGCACCCGACCGGTGAAGGCGCCTGGACCCGCGGGTGGGTTGCCCAGAGCGGAGCCTTCCGAAGGCGTATTTAAGCCGCGGCCAAGGGTAGCTTTCGGATCGCTGGGCGGTGGCCCTGCTTCGTCGTCGTCGACCGGGGACGTCATGGCGCCCAAAAGCCCGGCGTTCCAGGCGCTGGTACCCTGGCACCCCGTGCACAGGCTCCGCCAGTCTTGAACGCCATCACCGGCGCACCTGGGACAAGAGCGCGGCGCCCACATCCGGGGTGGCGGCGACGATCCCAGGCACCTGGGCGCCGGGGCTATTGTAGGCGGGCAAGGCGCCCGCCACGGTGGCCACGCGGGCGCCCGCCTCTCGACAAATCACGTCCCCTGCCGCCAGGTCCCATTCCCAGCAATTGCGCAAGGTGATCATCGCGTCGAAACGCCCCGCCGCCACGGTCGCTAACCGGTAGGCGAGCGAGGACCGGAACGCCCGCTTGACGTCCGGCACACCCTGGGGCCAGTGCCGACTTTCCCAGGTTGGGCGGGCCGCCAAAACCCGGGCACCGGCCAGATTACGCCGCCCGGTTGGGGCGATCGAATGGCCGTTGAGCGTAGCGCCCGCGCCCCGCGTGGCGGCGTAGGTCTGACCCTTGGCGGGCAGATGCACTACCCCAGCTACCGGCACACCATCTTCGACAACCGCGAGCGAATGGCTGAAGTTTTCATGCCCGTCGAGAAAGGCGCGCGTGCCGTCAATCGGGTCGATCACAAAAACGCGCCGCGCGCCCAGCCGCGCCGCATCATCGTCGGATTCTTCGGAAAGCCAGCCGTAGTCTGGACGGGCTGCCCCCAGGGTTTCACGCAAAAGGGTGTTGACCGCCAGGTCCGCCTCGCTGACCGGGCCTTGGCCGTCGCCTTTGTCCCAGTAAGTTGCGTCGGCCCGAAAAAACCGCAACGCCACCTCTCCGGCAGCCAGCGCCGCCCGGGTCAAAAGCGCTAGGTCAGTCTCCGGCAATCGTCAGACCCTCGACCAAAAGGCTAGGAACCACGCGACTTAGGTGCGGGCGCGCGTCATTGGCGGCGACCATGCGCGCCAGCATGTCCCGCAGATTACCCGCGATAGTGCATTCGTTCACTGGACCAATGATCTCGCCGTTTTCCACCCAGAATCCCGACGCACCACGGCTGTAGTCGCCGGTGTTGGGGTTGATGGTGGCACCAATCATTGATGTTACGATCAACCCCGTGCCCATCTGGGCGATCAGGTCTTCGCGACTTGCTATACCAGGGGTCAGCCAAAGGTTGGTGAGCGCGGGTGCTGGGGGCGCACCCACCCCACGCGCGGCGTTGCCGGTGCTGGGCAGGCCCAGCTTGCGCCCCGTCGCCAAGTCAAGCGTCCAGGCGCGCAGCACCCCGTCTTCGACGATGGCACGACGGGAGACTGGGAGACCTTCGCCATCAAAGGGGCGCGACCCACCGGTGCGCCCCTTTGATGGCGAAGGTCTCCCAGTCTCCCGTCGTGCCATCGTCGAAGACGGGGTGCTGCGCGCCTGGACGCTTGACTTGGCGACGGGGCGCAAGCTGGGCCTGCCCAGCACCGGCAACGCCGCGC
>JBCCMR010000101.1:0-9732 GCA_039026255.1 Pseudomonadota bacterium | reverse complement strand
GTGCGCGCATACGACCGCGAGATGAGCTTTGAGGCTGCGGTCAAGCTTTTGATGGTGAGCTTTGATTCGACCATAAAGGCAAATCTGACTGTGGGGCTGCCGCTTGACGTGCAAACCTATGAGGCCGGGAGCTTGACTCGTGGCGAGAACCGGCGCATCGGCGAGGAGGACCCGGTCTATGCCCAGATCGCCAGCGGTTGGGGGGAGGCGCTAAAGCTTGCTTTCAACAGTCTGCCGGACCCGGAGCTTTAGGGTGCGTCCGGCACGACGCCCATGGGACGGTGCTGTGGCGCGGCGACCCAAAGGCGCGCTGACGCGCGCGCGATTTTGGAGGCGCTGCGCGCCTGGAAATGGGACTGCAAAAGGGTTTTTATCGCGGGCCGGTGTCGCAGCGGCCCCTGGGGGAGGCGGCGTTGCGCATATCTGTCCTTGACTTGACCGGCCACCCGAAGACGCTTTTGTGGGACATGCCTCGGGTCGGCGCCTTGATCCGGGGCTGGTTGGCCCCGGCCCTGCCAGAGGCGGTGATAGAGGTCCACGACGTAGCCGAAGGCGGCGCAGCGCTTCCAGAAACCTGTGATTTTGATGGTTTAGTCGTGAGCGGGTCCGAACACGGGGTTTATGACCCAGTGCCTTGGATTGCGCCGCTTAAGGCGCTGCTTTTGGCCACGCGGGATACGGGCAAGCCAATTTATGGCATCTGTTTTGGTCATCAGATCATGGCTGACACCTTCGGCGGGCGCGCGGAAAAGGCGCCCCAGGGGAACCATATTGGCGCCCGGCGCTTCGCTATGGATGGGCAAGGGACACTCGACGCCCATGTATGGCACCAGGATCAGGTGACGGCGGTGCCGCCCGGGGCGCGCGTGACCGGCCGCGCGGACCATTGCCCGGTGGCGGCGCTAAAGTACGATTTCCCGGCGCAAAGCGTACAGTTCCATCCTGAGTATTCCCAGGGTCACCTACGCGGGCTTTTCACTCGCCTGGAAGGCGAACTTTTGGATGCCCGCCAGCGGGACGCAGCCATCGAGAGTTTTACTGGAAGCCAAGTGGCCCACGACCTGGGCGCCAAGGAGGCGGCGGCATTCTTCCGCCAGCATGTGGGGGCCCTTGCCCGGTAGGGGGCGTGCGATTTGCGCCCTGCGGGGCTGGGTTGGAGCGGCGCGCTTTGAGTATTTGACCACAGAAGAAGAGACGGGTTGGCGCGGGTTGCATTGGCCGCGCCTGATCTGGCCCGGATTACCGCGTGTCCGGCATATGTTCTGCAAAGCGACCGGACGGAACAAGGCGCGCGCGGCCCACGTCCCAGGTGTACAGGTAAGATGCGGCGCTGATGATGGCTCCTGTGTCTGTGGTGACGTCCACCGGGCGCAAGAGGAACTCATTGGGTTGCGGCCACTCCGGACCGCAGTTTTCGTAGGCGTCAAAGGCGGGATAGACGACGTCTGGATTATTGATCTGCCAAAGCTCGCCGTGGACTTGGTCCTCATTCCAGGCGCTGGGTACGGCCCCGGGAAAGGTGTTGGGACCTTTAGCGTCTACCTCATCGATCATGTAAAGACGCGCCCGGATGCGGCCTTTGCCGATGCGGGTGCCGTGCTGATCCAAAAGCGCAGCCAGCGGGTGGCCGCTGACCCCCAGAAGCGTGCCATAGATAAATAGCACGTCCGGCCGCGCGGGTGGCGGCGGGTCTTCTATTGCGCCCATCGGGTGGTTTAGGTGGCGCAGGGATGGGGTAGCGCGGCGCTCGGTCCTTTAAACGGGGCCTTTACCCAGGCGCCGCCGATCGCGGCAACTAAGTGGGCGCCGGTTATTTCATCCCCGTTGACGGTGATTTCGCGTCCGCCACGGGTGTCGTCCACGTCGATGGTGAAGCTGATCGCGCGCCCCGGCGGTAGCAATCCGATTTCGAGTGTCAGCGCCTGGTCCCCATCCGCCACCTTAGGCGGGCGGCGCAGGGTGTCAGCCCCGGCGGTTAGCTCAAAGGGCTGGAAAACCTCGACGCCCTGGCCTTGGGCAGTGGTGTCGAAGATCAGTCCGCCCTGAGATGGCCGCAAGTCGATTGTCAACGCCACGTCTCGAATGGCGCAAGCGGACGTGTTTTCGACTGTGAAGCGGTCCTTGGGTGCGCCCTCTAGAAAGGTGGCGCGAATGTCTGCGCTCGCGGGAGCGGCAATGGCAAGGCCGAGGGTGGTGGCAAGGGTCAAGCGCATGGGGGTGGTCCTTGGTAACAACAGCGTGATGTGTAGGTAGCGTTTACCACCCCTGCGGCAAGATGGACCAAGCCGCGCTCAATACACCCCGGTGCGCCGGGCAACGCGGTCGTCCCAGGTCTTCTCTATCTAAATACTCAAAATGCCCGGCGACCGCCGGCACAACGGATGCAAACCTGGGGTGCCTTGGCCCTTTGCCCATGTAAGTCGCCCACGAACTGGGCTAGGACCGCCCGCGGGGCGCCCGCGCCGCCGCACTATTCACGCCTGACGCTGAGGCCTTGCAATGACTGCACCTGACCTGACTTTGCCCAAAGGCACCCACACGGTGGCGCTTGGTCTTGGGGATATGAACGGCATCTTACGCGGCAAACGCATCCCGGCAAGCCACTGGGATGCCACCTGCCGTTCGGGGAACGCCATGTCGGTGTCGACCTTCGCTATCGACATGACCTGCGAGGTTTGGGACACGCCTTATGTCAACTTTGACACAGGCTACCCAGACATGCACGTCTTTCCCACTGAGGCGCCTGTGGCCATCCCATGGGAGCCGGGGCTGGCGTTCTGCCTAGGGCGTGGAGAGACTATGGACCACAAACCGGTCCCCATTGACCCCCGCAACGCGCTGATTACCCAGGTAGACCGGGCCCGCGCCCTAGGTTTTGACGTGCAGGTTGGCTGTGAGTTGGAGTTTTACCTGCTTGATCCGGAAACCGGTCAGCCCCGCGATGACAGCATCGGGGTTTATGGGCTCGACCGGGCGGCGGAACTTGAGCACGTACTCGGGCCGATCCGTCGCCAGATTAACGAATGCGGCATCCCGATCGAGCAGTCCAACCCCGAATACGCCCCGGGTCAGGCAGAGGTAAATATCCGCTACGACACCGCGCTGCAAAGCGCCGACAACGTCGTCCTTTTCCGCAGTCTTGTGCGCCAGTTGGCGCATCATCACGGTTATCGGGCGACCTTTATGGCAAAGCCGTTTTACCACACGTCGGGCAATGGGTTTCATACCCACTACAGTCTTTGGAAAGGCGATAAAAATGCCTTTTCCGACGATGGCCGCCTTAGCCAGACCGGACGCGCTTTTATTGCGGGTCAGCAGCGGCGTATGGCGCAGACATCGGTTGTCGCCTCGCCCACGCCAAACGGTTTTTTGCGGCGCCAGTACAATTCGTTTTGCCCGATGAACGCCAGTTGGGGCTTTGACAACCGCACCGTAGGCCTGCGGGTCATTGAGGGTAGGCCGAGCGCCTGCCGGGTAGAAAAACGTGATGCGGGTGCCGATGCTAATCCCTACTACGTGCTTGCCGCCGACATTGCAGCGGGGCTCGACGGGATTGAGGCGGGGATGACCCCGGGCGATCCTACTGTTGGTAACGGCTATGATGACACGGCGGCCCCAAAGATCCCACTGACCATGGCAGACGCGCTTGCGGCGGCGCGCCAGGATAGCTGGTTGCGGGATGTGATGGGGGGCTTTGGCTTTGATATCTACATGCAACAGGCCGAGCGGGAGCTGGCCTTTGTCGCCGCTCAGGTCACCCCGGTGGAACTGGACCGCTACCTGAAGAACTTCTGAACGGTGATCACCGGAACGGGGTGACAATGGCGCCAAGGTCTACAGTTGCGCCTAGGCGTTTGGCCAAAAGGTACATGCCGCCGATCTTGCGCTGAATAAAGAGCGCGTCTGCGGGGGGCAGCGGGAAGGTGCCACGGTCGTCCACCAGGTCCATGCCCGCGGCGCGAAGCTGCTCCACCATCTTGCAGGTGGCAAAATCATGGCTGAGCGCAGTCACCGGGGAAAAGGCCGTGCGGAACAGGTCGAGAATGACACCTTCGGCCCGTTCGGGTGTGCTCTCTCCCAAAAAACCAAGGTCTCGCAAGGCAGCGATCACCGCCCGGTCATCTTCGGCAAATCCCGCGCGCAGCAGATCCCGGTAGGGGGCCATCGCCGCGGGATCAAAACTGCGCGCAGCGCCGAAATCCAAAAGCACGATGCGCCCGGTGTCCGCTTGCCAGCGGTAGTTGGCAAAATTCGGGTCGGTTTGCATGGCGTGCCAGTCGAAGAGCTCCGTGAGGAAAAGCCAGATCAGTGCCTCTGTCACGGCCTGGCCTCGGTCGGTTTCCTCAAGCGGTGTGCTCTCCACAAAATCCATCGCCAAAACTGTGCGGCTGCTTAGGTCGGCGTGCACCCCGGGCACCAGGAAGCGTGGATCGCCCGCCAGGCGGGTGCCGAAAGCGGCCAGTTGTTCTGCTTCTCGGGTGTAGTCGGCCTCTTCATGAAGCTGGGCGCGCGCGGCCTCCAAAAGCGGGCTGATATCCATACCTTTCGGGATCATCCCGGTCATACGTATGAGCGCGCCCACGTTGCGCACGTCGCTGTCGATGGAGCGCGTTACGCCAGGGTACTGGACCTTGAGCGCGATATCGCGCCCGTCGCGTGTCACGGCTCGGTGAACTTGCCCAATAGAAGCCGCCGCCACCGGCCGTGGGTCGAGACTGCGAAACCGACGCTGGAAGTCGTCGCCGAGCGCCCCAGCGAGCGCCGCACGCAACTGTTTGGGCGGCATGTAATCGGCGTCGGCCCGCAGCCGTGCCAGAATTTCGGCCAGTTCCGGGGGAAGAACGTCGCTCGCTTCCATCGACAACATCTGCCCCACCTTCATCGCGGCCCCGCGCATCTGTGCTAATTGCTGGGTGATGCGGTTGATGTTTTGCGGCGTCAGGAAAAGGTCCCGGGGATCTGGTCGCCGCCCTGACAAGACAGCGCGACCGCTATCTACGGCGGCGCGCCCGGCGATGCCTGTGGCGAGCCCGCCCAGCCGCGCCAAGCGGTTGAGGCGGCCACCGGGGATGGGAACGGGGCGAGGTATGTCAGCCATGCCAGTTAGATAGCCCAACGCACCCGTGCCCCCAAGCGCGGCGCGGGGCCGCAGCCGTTGACAGGGCTAGGGCGCCGTGATCACAAACGGCCATGACCCCTGCCAATGACCCGACCACGCCCGGCCAATCTGGCGCCCAAAGTACGCCGCCGGCGCCCGCCCATGACCGCGTCTATCGAAGCTTGCGAGCGGATATCCTACATGGGGAGGTTACGCCCGGCCGGGCGCTTACCATCCGCGGCATTGCCGATACCTTTGGCGTGTCCATGACCCCCGCCCGCGAAGCCGTGCGACGGCTGACAGCGGAAGGGGCCCTGACGGTATCGAAGACGGGGCGCATATCGACCCCGCAACTGACTACCGAGCGGATCGAGGAACTGGCCGCTATCCGAGCGCTTTTGGAGCCCGAACTTGCCGCCCGCGCCCAGCCGCGGGCCCATCTGGCCCTGATAGAGCGGCTCGAAAACATGAACGCCGCTTGCGAGGCGATGATCCAAGAGAGGAGCTCCACCGGCTATATCCGAGTTAACTTGGAATTCCACCGCAGCCTTTACCTTCGCGCCCAGGCTCCCGCCATGCTGGCTCTGGTCGAAACGGTTTGGTTGCAGCTTGGTCCAACCATGAGCGCGCTTTACGCCCGCCTGCAAAGGCCCAACGCCAGCGCTAGCCACCGCAACGCCATTGCCGCCCTGCGTGCGGGCGACGAACCGGGACTGCGCCTAGCAATTCGCGCCGACGTGACCCAGGGGCTGCGGATGCTCAGCGGGTTTTGACGGGGTCTTTGGGTTTCTTAGCGCTCGCGCTGTCACCCCGGCCGTCACCGTCGTCTTGCCCTGGGCCCGCCGCGGGTTCGCCCAATTCGTCTGGGAAGGCGGACAGGAGCGTTTCATAGCGCATGCGCGCGTCCATGATCTGACTGTAGCTGCCTACCAGCTCGCGTATGGGGGAGCCCAGCCTTTCGAGGCCGCTCACAAAGGCTACGATCACGCCGATCTCGGCCTCGCCTTGGATGACCAGGTAACCACCAAAGCTGATGACCGAAAACGGACCGAGCGCGATGAGGACATTGTTGATCGTCTTCATCGACTGCTTGGTCAGGATGAATTTGCGGCGAATGCCTAAGATGACCTCCACTAGGTTGTTGAACGTCTCGGGGGGATCCCGGCGCAAAAGCACGTCTTCGTCGTTTTCCACAAGAAAGCTACCCAGGTCGCGGACCTTGAGAGCTTTTTCCCGGGCAAGACGGTTCATGCGGATCTGGAAAAGCGGCACCAGCACCAGTTGCGGAGAATAGAGCGCGACCGCAATAGAGGCCACCAAGGGCTCTACATAGAACATGTAGCCTAGGATCGAAATTAGCGTGCCCACCTCAAAAAGCGGGCCTGATATGGCCGATCCGGCAAAGCCGCCCAGCTTTTCGACCTCTGAGGACATGATGGATACAACTGCGCCTTCGTCGACCTCATCGGTGAGCGCTTCACGGTGCGCGGGCGCATGGGTGTAGAGGTTAAAGAAAACGGATCTTCGCAGCATGCGCACAACGCTGGCGGATATGTATTCCCGCTGAGTTCGCATCCCAAATTTGAGCGCCGCCGCGAGTAGCATGGCGCCCAGGTAAAGGAGCCCCAAATAGCCCAAAAGTTCCAGGTCTTTGGTGGCAACCGCATCGTCAAGCATGCGCCGCTGGAGCTCTAAGGGCACCGGCGCTAGGGGAAGGAGTGCTAGGGTAAGCCCCACCACCACAATCTGGCTGCGGTATGTTCGCGTCAGGATGTAGCGGTAGACTGAGCGGGGCATGCGCGGCATGGGGTGTAGGCTGCCCGGTGTCGCGGGCTTGCGCAAGGGGCGGGGCTGTCGTACCCCTTTCTCGTTCCCGCAATAAAAGGCCCGTGATGCCCGACCGCCGCACATTTTTGTCTATGGGGATTGCCGGGTTAGCCCTGGCGGGTTGCGTGCGTCCGCCCGATATGGAGGGCGGCGCTGAGGTGGCGAAACTGGCCGGGGCGCTGATGGCTATGGGGCCCCAGGTGGACCCCGAAGAGGCGGAACGGGCGGCGCGCGTAGCTTATGCGCGCACCCATGAGTTGGCCATCGCCTATCAGATCACCGACCCACCGCTGGTACATAACACCAAGGTGAATATGGGGCTTCGGCCCCGGGGTCTCTGCTGGCATTGGGCCGACGACATGGAGGCGCGTCTCCGCGAAGAGCGGTTTGCGACGCTCCGACTCCACCGGGCAATCGCCAATGCCGACAATGCCTTTCGGATCGACCATTCCACAGTGATCCTTGCAGCGGCAGGTGACAGCCTTTTTGACGGCATGGTCCTTGACCCCTGGCGCAAAGGCGGGCGGTTGACTTGGGCGATTACCCGTAAGGATACCGATTACAAATGGGTGGCGCGCAACAAGGTTTTCGAAGAACTTGCCCGGCGTCGGGCGGGGCGGGCCTAAAGACTGGGACCGGTTTCCTTTGTCCCGTAGCCAAGTTCGGGGCCAAAAGAAGCTTCCCGGTGAAGCTTCTTATCCCCCCAGCAGAGCGCTTAGGACAAGGGCTGTCGCGCTGAGCGCTAAGATCCCGTTTGTCACCCGGCTAAATCCCACATTGCCCAGGTGCAAAAAGGTGGCAACGCCCAAAAGGCTGGCCCCGATGGCCAGGGGCACTGCGATGCGCGCCGCCGCCAAAACATCACTCGTGAGCATGCCTCTCAGGGCAAAGGTGACCACAGCGATCAATCCCATGGAGAGGTTATAGGCCTGAAAGACTCCGCGCCGGCGGTCCTTTGTCCAACCGAAAAGTCCCGCCCAGATGGTCATGACAACGCCGGACAAGGCCGAGATTCCGCCCGCCACGCCGCCCAGAAACCCCGCAACCGGGTGAAACCGCTCCGCCTCTGGGGGGAGGGCAGGACGGTCGCTGAGCAGCCAGGCAGCCCCAAGGTTCAAGACGATCATCCCCGCCACAGCGATCTTGAAGGCAGTGACGGGCACATGGGGCAGGATAAGGATGCCGATCGGCACCCCGCAGGCGCCGCCCAGGATCAGGGGAATGGCCCGCCCCGGATCAATGAGCCGCGCGACCCGGGGAAGGGCGGTTAGCGAAGCCGCAACCATAGAAAGCCCGAGGAGCGGTATTGCCGTGACCGGCGGCAGTGCCAAAAGCCAAAGCCCCGAGGCCATAAGCGCAAAGCCAAATCCTGTCATGCCGCTTGTGAAGCCCCCGAGGAGCGCCCCCGCACACAGGAGCGCAACTTCTGCGGTGTTCATGGGGGACTGGCGTCGCGGTTGGCGGCCGGTTTGCGGGGCTCAGCGCCGGGTGCGGCTTGGGAATTTGAGTATTTGGACAAAGAAGAAGACGGACGGGGCCGCGTAACCTCAGCTGCGGCGCCTGTGGCGGGCGTGGTCCCGGGTTCTGAGTTAGACGCGGGGCGATCCTGAGTGGCCTGGAGTAGGACAGGGACCGCCGGATAGCGCATCCGGCGCGCATTGCCCGCGGAGGGGGAGCGCAGCAGATAGGCGTGGGGCCAGGGAACCGCCCCGCATGGGCACTGCGGCGTGCGCGGCCATTGTGGGCAAACGGGGCGAATGGACGTGGGGCTGGGTGGTGGTGCGTGCCCTTTGCTGAGGCATGCTACCGCCCAGGCCTGCCTACGGCCTGCGCCGCGGGTCAACTGTGGATGGGCCCGTCGCCGCAGGCGAGCGCGGCCTCGCGCATGGCTTCCGAAAAGGTTGGATGGGCGTGGCACGTCATGGCCAGGTCCTCAGCGCTGGCGCCAAACTCCATGGCCACGCAGACCTCGTGGATGAGATCGCCCGCCGCGGGGCCAATCAGGTGGCAGCCCAGGATCCGGTCGGTATCTTTGTCCGCCAGGAGCTTTACAAATCCATCGCCCATGAAGACTGCCTTGGCGCGGGCGTTGCCCATGAAGGTGAACTTTCCGACCTTGTAGGGGGCGCCGGCTGCTTTGAGCTCTTCCTCGGTTTTGCCGACGCTGGCGACCTCGGGGGCGGTGTAGATCACGCCCGGGACGATGCCGTAGTCCACGTGGCCGTTGCGCCCGGCCAGGACTTCGGCGACGGCAATGCCTTCGTCTTCGGCCTTATGGGCAAGCATAGGGCCCTGGATCACATCGCCGATGGCGTAAATGCCGGGAAGGTTCGTGGCCCAGGTTCCGTTCACGGCGATCTGCCCGCGGTCGGTCATTTCGCCGCCCAGGTCTGCAAAGCCCAGGTTGTCGGTGAAGGGCCGCCGCCCGGTGGCCACAAGCACGGTGTCGGCGTCCACGGTGACTGCGTCGCCGCCTGCACGGGGGCTGTAGGTCACGCGCGCCTTGTTGTTTTTCACCTCGACCCCTTCTACGGCCGCCGAGAGCACAAATTCGAGCCCCTGCTTCACCAGCATCTTTTGGAAGGCTTTCGACACCTCGGCGTCCATGCCGGGGGTGATGTGATCGAGGTATTCGATCACCTTCACCTCGCTGCCCAACCGGGCGTAGACCGACCCCAGTTCGAGCCCGATCACGCCTGCGCCGATGATCACCATTGATTTGGGGATCTTGGGCAGGTCCAGCGCGCCCGTGGAGGTCACCACCACCTTTTCATCCACCTCGATCCCGCGCAGGGGGGCGGGCTCAG
>JBCCMR010000100.1:0-9736 GCA_039026255.1 Pseudomonadota bacterium | reverse complement strand
GACCTCTTGGCCGTTGATTTCGTGGTAGCCGTAGTCCCCCACTGCCAAAGGCGTATCTCCCCCAATTGCTGCGCTTGGGCAAGCGCTGTCCCATCCCTTGCCCCAAAGGCCCCCCGGCCCGGAGCTAGAGGTTTTAGGCTACGCGGCGAACAGGCCGCCCGCACGCAAAAAGACCGCCCGGAGGCGGCCTTTCGCGGAAACAGAGTGTCCCCGCCGCGGTCAGTCGTTGACCGCATCCTTAAGCGCCTTAGCGATGGTCACTTTGGCCACCCGGTCAGCGGGCTTTTCCATGGTTTCGCCCGTGGCGGGGTTGCGTACGGTGCGCGCGGGCCGTTCACGGCAAACAAATTTGCCCAGGCCTGGCAGGGCCACAGAACCGCCGCCGGCGACTTCTTTGGTGATGGTTTCGGTCAGCGCCTCCAACATCCCGTTGACGGCCTTTTTGTCGTGGCCCGTGTGCTCCGCCAGGGCGGACACGAGCTGTGCTTTGGTCATGGGTTTCTGTGCCACGATGACTGCTCCTTTGCGTTTCGTTGGGACAGCGTTGGCGGATGAATTGGCTACCGCTAGATGTCTGTCCCCGTTTTTTTACAAGATTTATGGGCACTGCACAATGAAAGAGCAGTGCAAGAATTGTCTCAAAGCCCGTAAATCAACGGGTTTCGGCGCATTTTGGCCAGATCCGGCAAACTATTCATTGCACAAGCTTTAGACATAGGGATGGCGCGTAGGCAAACCTGTAGCTCTGGCTCTGCAGCCACAGTCACAGGAATGCGGTTTCGTCAAAGCTGCGCAGTTTGCGGGAATGGAGCCGTTCCAGCGGCATTTCGCGCAGATGCTCCATGGCGCGGATGCCGATCTTCAGGTGGCGGCTGACCTGGGTACGGTAAAACTCAGACGCCATGCCCGGTAGCTTCAGCTCCCCGTGCAGGGGCTTGTCGGAGACACACAAAAGCGTCCCGTAAGGCACGCGGAACCGGAAGCCGTTGGCGGCGATGGTCGCGCTTTCCATGTCGAGCGCGATCGCGCGGCTTTTTGAGAGCCGCTGCACCGGGCCGGTGTGGTCGCGCAGTTCCCAGTTTCGGTTGTCGACACTGGCGACCGTGCCCGTGCGCATCACGCGCTTGAGCGCAAACCCCGACAGGTTCGTGACCTCGGCAACGCCCTTTTCCAGGGCGATCTGGATTTCGGCCAACGGGGGCACGGGGATCCAAGTGGGCAGGTCGGCGTCAAGCACGCTGTCTTCGCGCACATAGGCGTGGGCGAGCACATAGTCGCCCAGGTTCTGCGTGTTGCGCAGGCCCGCGCAATGGCCCAGCATCACCCAGGCGTGGGGGCGCAACACCGCAATATGGTCGGTGGCGGTTTTGGCGTTGGACGGCCCTACCCCGATATTGACCAGCGTTATCCCCGACCGGTCCGGCCGCTTCAGGTGGTAGCTTGGCATCTGCGGTTGCGCCCTGGTGTCCGTTTCGATGGGGGTATCGCGGTCGGCCACCCGCCCACCCGGCGACACAAAGGTCTCGTACCCGCTGGCCGGATCGGCGATGGCCGTGCGGGCAAAATCGATGAATTCGTCAATGTAGAATTTGTAGTTGGTGAACAGAACGTGGTTTTGGAAATGCGCCGGGTCGGTTGCGGTGTAGTGGGCCAGCCGGGCCAGGGAATAGTCGATGCGCTGGGCGGTGAACGGGGCAAGGGGGCGCGCGCCGTCCTCGGTTTCCTTCCAGTCGCCGTTGACGATGTCGTCGTTGGTGGTGCGCAGGTCCGGCACGTCAAAGACATCGCGCAGGGGCCGTTCGGCTGTGTCCGACGAGGTCTCGATCAGCCGCAGTTCGTCTGTAAGGGCAAAGTGCAAGGGGATCGGCACGTCGGATGTGCACACCGTCACCGGCACGCCGTGGTTATCCAAAAGGAGCGTGATCTGCTGGATAAGGTAGTCCCGGAACAGTCTGGGCTGGGTGACTGTGGTGGCGTAGGTGCCTGGCGCGCCCACATGGCCGTAGGCCAGACGTGTGTCGACGCGCCCGTAGGTTGTCGTGGTGATCCGCAGTTCCGGGTAGTAGGCGCGGTAGTGGCCGGCTGGGACGTCTCCTGCCGCATAGGCGCTGAAGCTCTGGCATAGAAAATTGGTCGCGGCATCATAAAGCTCAATAATGGCGTCCACTGCCTGGGTCGGGTCGGTAAATGCCTGAGGCCCCACCTGGGGCGGTGCGATCAGGTTTGTCAGGAGCGTGAGGTGTTTTTGCATCAGCCTATGATCAGGTCCGTAAGTTCGAATCGGGTCACGTCGACAAGTCCGAGGTCCGATATCCGCAACTCCGGTATCACCACCAGCGCCAGAAGCGAATGCTGCATGAACCCGTTGTTGAGCCGCGCCCCCGCCGCGGCCATGGCCGCCACCAGCGCGTCGGCCTTAGCGGCGACCTCGGCGGCGGGCTCTTGGGACATGAGACCGGCCACGGGCAGTTCGACAAGCGCCGCCTCTCGGCCCTCGATGATGACCACCGCGCCGCCGCCCACGTCACCTAGGCGGTTGGCGGCCTGGGCCATAAGCGCGGGGTCCGTGCCCACCACGATCATGTGGTGGCTGTCGTGGGCCACGGTGGAGCCGACCGCGCAGGGGCGGTCGTAGCCGAAGCCTGACACCAGCCCGTTGGTGACCTTGCCCGTAGCGCGGTGGCGCTCCACCAAGGCGATGCGACAGGTATCGCCTTCGGCGATGGCCTCAGGTGCGAGATGGCCTTCGCGCACGGGAATTTTTTGCACCAGCGCCCGGGTGGGCGCCTGGTTTTCCACCACGCCGATGACCCGGGTGTTGACAGACTGCACCCCCGCCGGGGCGGGGATGGTAAAATCATCGGGGGTCAGGGGGCGGCCCAGCTTGACCGTGCCGGTGGTGTCCGCGGGCCAGTCGTAGCGCGCCGGGGCAACGGTGAGCGCGCCTGCCTCCGCAATCGGGCGGCCCCGGGCGATGACGGTTTCGATGGGCAGCGCTGTCAGGTCCGAGGTCAGGATCAGGTCGGCCCGGCGCCCGGGCGCAATGGAACCCAGTTCCCGTTCCAGCCCGAAGTGGGTGGCGGTGTTGATCGTGGCCATCTGCAGCGCCACCAACGGGTCGCAGCCGCAGGCAATCGCATGACGCAGCACGCGGTCCATATGACCGTCGCGCACAAGCGTGCCCGAATGGCAGTCGTCGGTGCACAGGATAAAGTTGCGCGGGTCGAGCCCTTTTTCGGTGATCGCGGTGATCTGCGCTTCCACGTCGTACCAGGCGGACCCTAGGCGTAGCATGGCGCGCATGCCCTGGCGGGTGCGTGCGATGGCGTCGGCCTCGGTCGTGCCTTCGTGGTCGTCGGCGGGGCCGCCGGCGGCGTAGGCGTGGAAGGGCAGGCCCAGGTCCGAGGAGGCATAGTGCCCGCCCACGGTCTTGTTGGCCGCCTGGGTGGCGGCGATTTCGCCCAGCATGGTTTGATCGCCGGCGATCACGCCGGGAAAATTCATCATTTCGCCAAGCCCGATAATGCCGGGCCAGGCCATGGCCTGGGCCACCTCTTCAGGACCGAGTTCGACGCCGGTGGTTTCCAGACCCGGTGCGCTTGGCGCGCAGGACGGCATCTGTACGAAGACATTAATGGGCTGCAACAGCGCCTCGTCGTGCATGTGGCGCACGCCGGGCAGGCCTAGGACGTTGGCGATCTCGTGGGGATCGACGAACATGGTGGTGGTGCCGTGGGGTGCCACCGCCTCGACAAAGCGCGAGGTGGTGAGCATGCCCGATTCCACGTGCATATGCCCGTCGCAGAGCCCGGGGATCGCGAAGCGCCCGCCGGCGTCGATCACATGGGTGTCGGGGCCTATTGCGTGGTTGCTGGCCGGGCCGCAGTAGGCAAAGCGCCCGTGGCGGATGGCCAGGGTAGAGTTCTGCAGGACCTCGCGGGTGTGCACGTTCACCCAGGCCGCGTTTTCGATCACCAGGTCTGCGGGCGCGCGCCCGGCGGCGGTGGCCACCAGATCGGCCGCCACGTCCTGCCAAGGGGGAAAGGGGACTACCATGGCCAAGGGTCTCACCCCCCGGGGTGCCCGGCAAGGGTGAATTTTTGTGGCCAGGATTTGGGCCTGGGTAAAGTCGCGAGGGCGCCTCCCGGTTTGCCGGTGCCCTGGGCGGCACGGCCGGGAGATTTTTGAGTATTTGGACAGAGAAGAAGGGCCCGGGGGGGCTGACAAAGACTGGCGCGGCCTCGGGCGGGGGCGGTGCTGCCCAAGGCGCGGCTGGGGTCAGGGCGCCCAGGTAGGCTGGCGTACAGCCCGCGTCTGACTCGGTCTGGATTTTGGTGCAGGGGCTGTGGGCGGCGCGGGCCGCGGGCGCTCTGGCTCAGCCGATGGCGCCGCGGTTTTGGCCGACCTGGCCCCGGTGGAGGAGCATATGGTCAAGGATCACGCAGGCCATCATCGCTTCGCCCACAGGGACCGCACGGATGCCCACGCAAGGGTCGTGGCGGCCTTTTGTGATGACCTCGGTCGCGGCGCCACTTTTGGTGATCGAGCGGCGCGGAGTGAGGATCGAACTGGTGGGCTTGACGGCGAAGCGCACCACGAGGTCTTGGCCTGTTGTTATCCCACCCAGCACGCCGCCTGCCTGGTTTGAGGCGTAGTCTGGGCCCTCAGGGCCCAGGGTGATTTCGTCGGCATTGTCGGCCCCGGTGAGCGCCGCCGCCCCCATGCCCGCGCCTATTTCCACCCCTTTGACGGCGTTGATCGACATCATGGCGGCGGCCAGGTCGGTGTCGATTTTGCCGTAGATCGGCGCGCCGAGGCCGGCGGGTACACCCGATGCCACCACCTCAATCACCGCGCCTGCGCTGTTGCCGGATTTGCGCAACCCGTCCAGGTAGCCCGCCCAATGCTCCGCCGCAGTCGCGTCCGGGGTCCAGAACGGGTTGCGTTCCACCTCGGCCCAGTCCCAGGCGCCTCGGTCGATGGCGTGGGGGCCCATCTGCACAAGCGCCCCGCGCACGGATAACCCCGGCGCAAGCTGGGCGAGGGCCGCGCGGGCCACGCCGCCTGCGGCCACCCGCGCGGCGGTTTCCCGGGCGCTTGAGCGCCCGCCGCCGCGGTGGTCGCGGATGCCGTATTTTTGCCAATAAGTGATGTCGGCGTGACCCGGCCGGAAGGTTTCAGCGATATCGCCGTAGTCTTTTGACCGCTGATCGGTGTTGCGGATCATTAATTGGATCGGGTGGCCAGTGCTTTGACCTTCGAATACGCCCGAGAGGATATCGACCGCGTCCGCTTCACGCCGCTGGGTGGTATATTTCGACTGCCCTGGTTTGCGCCGGTCGAGCCAATGCTGGAGTGCGGGCGCTGTCACTGCTACCCCGGGCGGGCAGCCGTCCACCGTCGCGCCGAGCGCGGGTCCGTGGCTTTCGCCCCAGGTGGTGACGGTGAAGAGACGTCCGAACGTGTTTGACATGGGCCGCGGCTCCGATGGATGCGCGCGACTGTTAGCGGGTTTCGTGGGGCGGGGGAAGATGCCCGGCGTGGACGGTTCAACAGGGCGTGGGCGCCCTTGCCATCGTCTGGCGCGAGGCGTAGGCTCGAACGTACCTCGGGGGGGCCAACTGGCCTGAGATTTGGCATTCGCCATGACCCGTTGAACCTGAACCGGATCATACCGGCGGAGGGAAGGTGCAAGCCGGTGCTGCGCATCCCATCCGCCTGTAGCTGAAAGGATGACGCAATGATCAAACATCTTTTTTTTGCTGCGGGCCTGACCCTGGCCACCCAAGCGGTGGCGCAGGATAAGCCCGTCCTAACTGTCTACACCTACGACAGCTTTGTGGCCGATTGGGGCCCAGGCCCCGCGGTTGAGAAAGCCTTTGAGGCCACTTGTGACTGCGACCTGCAGTTTGTGGCCGCCGGCGACGGCGCGGCACTTTTGTCGCGGCTTCAGCTTGAAGGCGCGCGGTCTGACGCCGACGTTCTTCTGGGCATCGACACCAACTTGACCGCCCGGGCGCGGGAAACCGGGCTCTTTGCGCCCCTGGCCGCGCAGCCCAACAATTTAGACCTGCCTGTGGATTGGTCTGATGACACCTTTGTGCCGTTTGACTGGGGCTATTTCGCGTTTGTTTATGACACCACGCGCATGGAGACGCCGCCGACGAGCTTTGACGCGTTGATCAAGGCCGAGGACATCAAGGTCGTCATCCAGGATCCGCGGTCCTCGACGCCCGGGCTTGGGCTTTTGATGTGGGTCAAAACTGCGTATCCGGACGCGGCCCAGACCATCTGGGAGGGGCTTGCCCCGCGCATCGTGACCGTGACCAAAGGGTGGTCCGAAGCCTACGGGCTTTTCCTGGATGGGGAGGCGGACATGGTGCTGTCCTACACCACGTCGCCAGCCTACCACATTATTGCCGAGGATGACGCCACCAAAGCGGCCGCGTCATTTGAAGAAGGGCACTATATGCAGATCGAGGTGGCCGCGAAGCTGGCCGCGACCGACCAGCCGGAATTGGCCGACGCGTTTTTGACTTTTGTCACCTCGGATGCATTCCAGGGGATCATCCCTACTACCAACTGGATGTACCCCGCCAAATTCCCCCTGGCCGGGCTCCCGGAGGGGTTTGACCAACTGATCACACCCGAGCGCGCGCTGATCTTGCCTGATTCTGAGGCGGCGGCGCTTCGAGACACGGCGCTGGCCGAGTGGCTGGCAGCCTTGAGCCAGTGAGAAACTCCCCCGCCGCCCGGCGGTCCGCTTGCGGCGGGGGCTTCCTATGACTTGGTTTTTGGTCCGCAGCGCGGGGTGGGCGTCGCTTGCGCTTGTCCTTACCCTGGCGCTGGTGACCACGGTGGCGGTGGCGCGCTTTGCCCCGGCGGTGCCTGTCCTTGGCCCCGCCGACTGGGCGGCACTACGTTTTACCGTGGGCCAGGCGGTGCTGAGCGCGGGGCTTTCCGTGGCGCTTGCTATCCCGCTAGCGCGGGCGTTGGCGCGGCGCCGCTTTCCTGGGCGGGCGGTTCTTGTGGCGCTTATGGGGGCGCCCTTTATCCTGCCCGCTATCGTGGCGGTTTTTGGGCTCTTGGCGGTTTGGGGCCGGGCTGGGATCGTATCCCAAGGTCTTGACATTTTGGGCTTGCCGCCGGTGTCGATCTACGGGCCGGTCGGCGTGGTGCTCGCCCATGTTTTTTTTAATCTGCCACTGGCCACGCGCATCATCCTGCAGGGCTGGCTGTCGATCCCGCAGGAGCAGTTTCGCCTGGCGGCGATGCTGTCTATGACGCGCCGTGATGTGGCCCGACACCTGGAGCGCCCGATGCTGCGGGCGGTGGTGCCTGGGGCGGCGCTGGTGATCTTTCTTCTTTGTCTGTCAAGCTTTGCCGTGGCGCTGGCGCTGGGTGGTGGGCCGCGTGCAACCACGATCGAACTGGCCATCTACCAGGCCGTACGTTTCGAATTTGACCTACCGAAAGCTGCGGCCTTGGCAGTCATTCAGGTGATGCTGTGCCTTGGCGCTGCCACTTTGACGCTTTCCGTTGCGCGCCCGGTGGATACGGCACCCGGTCTCGACCGCGTGGTGGAGCGGTGGGATGCCCAGGGCGGGCGGGCCAGTGACGCGACCCTGATCACCGTTGCCGCGGTCTTTTTGACGCTGCCCTTGGCCATGGTGGTTTGGCGCGGGGTGTTCGGACTCTTTGACATGCCGCCAACCATCTGGCGTGCTTTAGCTACATCGCTTCTGATCGCGCTCCCGGCGGCAGGGCTTGCGGTGGCCATGGCAGGTGCGCTGGCGGCGCTAATCCTACGCATGGGCGCCCGCGTGCCAGGCGTGGCCCGGGGGGTGGAGGCGGCGGCGATTCTGGCGCTGGCGGTGTCGCCCTTTGTGATGGGGACCGGGCTTTTTCTGATCCTGAACCCTTGGACAGACCCTTTTGCGGCGGCCATCCCGGTAACTGTTGCCGTAAACGCCGTTCTGGCGATGCCCTTTGGCCTGCGGGTGCTTTTGCCAGCACTACGCGATGCCGAGGCGACCCAGGGCCGTCTGGGCCGGTCGCTTGGGCTGTCGGGGTGGCGGCTTTTTCGTGTCGCGATCTGGCCGCGTATCCGACGGGCTGTGGGGTTCTCGATGGGCCTTGCTGCAGCGCTGAGCATGGGGGATCTGGGCGTGATCACGCTCTTTGCCCCGCCCGGGGTCGAAACGCTGCCCTTGGCCATGTACCGCCTGATGGGGTCTTACCGCACCGCGGGCGCCGACGGCGCGGCGCTGGTGCTGGTGGCGGCTGCCTTCGCGCTCTTGTGGCTCTTTGACCGGGGAGGCCGCGTTGACGATCCGCTTTGAGGGCGTGCGCCTGCGCCAGGGAAATTTTACGCTCGACGCCGATCTTGAAATCGCCGCCGGGGCCACGGCGGTGATCGGCCCCTCGGGGGCAGGCAAATCGACGGTGCTGGCGGCGCTTGCTGGGTTCCTGCCGCCTGAACGGGGGCGCATCCTTTGGCAGGGGCGCGATATTACCGCCATAGCCCCGGGCGCGCGGCCTGTGACCACTGTTTTCCAAGACCACAACCTTTTTCCGCACCTTACGGTGGCTCAGAACCTGGGGCTGGGCCTGCGCCCTGACCTGCGTCTGAACGCGGCAGAACAGGCCCGAGTGGCCCAGGCGCTGGACCAGGTGGGCCTGCCCGGGGAGGACGGCAAACGCCCGGCGGCGCTTTCGGGCGGGCAACAAAGCCGCGCCGCCCTGGCGCGCGCGCTTCTGCGGGATCAGCCGATTCTCGTTCTCGACGAACCTTTCGCGGCGCTTGGGCCTGCCCAGCGGATCGCGATGATCGCGCTGGTGGACCGGATCGTCGTGGCGGTGGGGAAGACCGTGGTCATGGTCACCCACCAGCCCGAAGACGCGCTTGCCTTGGGCGGAGCGGCGATTTTAGTGGCCGAAGGCCGCGCCGCGCCGCCAGTTCCGGTTGACGAACTGCTCTACGATCCGCCGCCGGTTTTGCGGGAGTATTTGGGAGACTGGCGCCGGGGCCGCTAGCCCCGGGGCAGGGGCAGGTGCGGGGGCGGGGCAGGGTAAGGTCGCGCTCCAAGCCGTGACGACCCAGCGTTACGGTGCGCCCCATCCGTTTCCAAATCCCGGCCGCTGGGATAAGGGCAGGGCAGGGCGTTTGCGCCCGTAACTAGGCCCGCGACCCGGGCCAAAGAAAGGGATGCGCCATGGTGACGTTTCTAGACAGCACCCATGCCACATTCGCCGCCGAGTTTGGCGCGCTTTTGCACGCAAAACGCGAAACTGGCGATGACGTGGATGGCGCCGTCTCCGGCATCATCGCCGACGTACGCGCCCGGGGGGATGCGGCGCTTTGTGATCTGACGGCGCGGTTTGATCGCATCACTTTAACCCCGGCCACGCTGGCCTTTTCTCCTGATGAGATCGCTCAACAGATCGCCCGCGTGCCTGATGCGGAGGCAGACGCGTTGAAACTCGCGGCCGAGCGTATCCGCGCCTACCACGCCCGGCAAAAGCCCGACGATGCCTGGTGGGCTGACGACCAGGGCAACCGCTTGGGGTGGCGCTGGACCCCGGTGGAGGCTGCAGGGCTCTACGTGCCCGGGGGACTAGCCAGTTACCCGTCGAGCGTGCTGATGAACGCGATCCCCGCCCAGGTGGCCGGGGTTGAGAGCTTGATTATCTGCGTGCCGACCCCTGACGGGGTGGTCAATCCGCTGGTGCTGAT
>JBCCMR010000099.1:0-9808 GCA_039026255.1 Pseudomonadota bacterium | reverse complement strand
CGGCGCGACACCTGAAAAGACACCAGTCCACCCAGCATCAAAAGGGCAGACGCAAGGGCCAGCCAGTCTGACCCGCTGAGCCGCACCAGTAGCCCGGCGATGGCACCGCCTAGGGCCATGCCGATGTAGATCGTCGACGCATTCAGCGCGAGCATTAGGTTCGCGCCCTTGGGGTTTAGCTTTAGAAGTCGCTCCTGCTGGGGGGCAAAAAGCGCCAGAGCAAACACCGGCCACAGAAAGCCCAGACCTAGCCCCACCCACAGTTGACCGCCTGCCAATTGCAGCGCCAAAAGGACTAAGGCGCTGGCAGTAAGGCTCCCCCATATTAGCCGGTTAGGGCCAAGCCGCGTGATCAGCACTGTGCTCAGAATATTACCCAGGATACCCCCGATCCCAAATCCGGCGAGTGCCAGCGGCAACCAGGTCGACGGCAAACCGAAGCGGTCGATCAGGAAAAACGCGATCACCGAATAAGTGGTGAACTGCGCAGCCATCTGCCAGGCGGTTACTGAAAGCGCAGGCAACAGCACCCGGTCGCCCAGGATCGCCAAGATGTCGCCCAGGGCCGCCCGATCACCGCGGGCGTGGCGGGGCACCAGCGCGACCACCGCAAGCGCGTTGGCTGCGGCAAAGGTTGTCACGGCCCAAAGTGCACCGCGCCAGCCGAGGACGTCGCCCAGCCATGTGGTCATCGGCACGCCAACGACTGTAGCGATGGTGAGCCCGCCGAACACCTTTCCGAGCGCCGGGCCCCGTTGGGCCGCAGGGACCAGGGCCGCCGCCGCGGCCGAGGCCATGGGCCCGGTCAGGCCGCCGCCCATAGCCATCAGCACGCGCCCAAAGGCCGCTGTGGGATACCCCTGTGCCAGGGCGGTCACTGCGGTGCCTGCGGCGATCGACAACAGCCCAATCACCAAGAGAAGCCGCCGATCCCAGTGCCCCACCACCACCTGCGCGAGCGGCGCCGAAACCGCGTAGGTGACCGAAAAGAAGGTCACAAGCAGGGCAATCTCGGAGGTTGTCGCGCCCAGGCCCTCCCCCATAGGCAACGCGAGGCCAACAACCGACAAAGACCCGACCGCAAGCGTAAAGTAGCACGCTGCCAGCGCCCCTAGGGCAAAGCTTGGGTTATCGGGAAGCAGATGGGTCTCGGTCGCCGTCATGGCTGCAAGCCTAGCCCGCGCCCCCGGCCCGACAAGCAGCGCGCCGCCACATCGCAGCGTCACGACCGCAGCCCGGTCGGTCACTCCACTGTCAAGCGGACTGGGCTTGACGCGCCGGTGGCGTCGATGACCGATAACGTCAACGGCCCGGGCGCCACCGCGCCCAGCTCGGCCTGGCGGTCCCGCAAGGCAATGCGCAACGGCACCCCGTTGGCGAGCCACGTAAACGGCGGCACACCTTGGTCGACCCGGGCGGCCAGGGGCTCTGCCATCAAAAAGACGCGGGCACCGTCGGGCGGAAAAGCGATGCGGGGGCCCTCGCCTACTCCGGCGCGGCGAAAAACCCGCAGCGGGCGGGGAAGCTCCGCATTTGATACGATCAACGCCTCGGGCGGGGGCGGGATCAGCGGCTCCACTGGTCCCAGCGCCGAGAACACGTCAAAAAGCAGCGGCGCGGCCAGGTTTGCACCCAGGGTTCCGGGCATGGCTGCGCCGTCTGCGCGACCCAGCCAAACACCGACTGTGTGGTGCCCGTCAAAGCCTACCGCCCAGGCGTCCCGGTGGCCGTAGCTGGTGCCGGTTTTGTAGGCCACCCCGGCGGGCGCCCCGGGCGGCGGGGCAACGCCCGCCAAAATGTCGCCCACATACCAGGCGGCAAGCGGGGTCAGGACCGGGCGTCCGCCGGGCGCGTTCCTTTCGTCGGCCGCGCGGGTGACAAGCGCCACTGACCGCCCCCCCCGGGCCAACGCGGCGTAGGTCGCGGTCAGATCGCGCAGGTTTATGCCCAGACCCCCCAGGGCCACGGCCAGCCCAGGGGTGCCCTGCAGTTCGGCCCGGGCGCCGGCGCGCGCCAGGCGCGCCATCAGCACCGCGGGGCCGACGTCTTCGAGAAGCGTCACCGCCGGGATATTGCGTGACAATTGCAATGCCTCACGCAGGCGCAGCTGACCCAGGAACTGCCCGTCGAAATTCTGCGGCGCATAGCTGTCGTACCAAGTGGGCGCGTCGTCGATGATGGTTTCCGGGTGGGCCGCGCCAGCCTCGAATGCCAGGCCATAGATCAGCGGCTTGAGCGTCGATCCGGGCGACCGCAGGGCCCGGGTCATATCCACAAACCCGGCGCGCCGGGCGTCGAGATAGGCGGGCGAGCCCACCGACACGCGCACGGCCCCTGTGCGGTTGTCGACAACTATAACCGCAGCCGAAAGCGCCCGGTGACGGCCCAGGACTCGCGCGGCCACCAGCGCCTCGGCCTTAGCCTGGGCGTCGCGGTCCAGGGTCAGGCGGTGGCGCACGGCCAGGGGTCGCTCGGCGACGGTTTGTTCCGCCAGATGGGGGGCCAGGGCCGCGAAGGCGTGGCGGCGCCGCGGCACCGGTTCGGCCCGGGCCGCGCGGGCGTCACCCGCAGTCAGCACACCGGCCCGCACGCCCCGCGCCAGAGCCCGATCGCGGGCGGCGCGGGCGGCATCCGGGCGCCGGTCCGGGCGGCGGCCCTCCGGGCTCTGGGGGAGCGCCACCAAAAGCGCGGCCTCCGCCGGGGTCAGGCGCCCCGGCTCCTTGCGGAAATAAACCAGACTAGCGGCCCGCACCCCTTCGATATTGCCGCCGAAGGGGGCCAGCCGCAGGTAGAGCGACAGGATTTCGTCCTTGGTGGCCCGTCGTTCCAACGCCAGCGCCACACGCATCTGGCGCAGCTTGCCAGACCAGCGTCCGGTGCCGCTCGCCTCCAGAAGCCGGGCGACCTGCATCGTCAGAGTAGACCCCCCCGACACCACGCGCCCGTGCCAGACCGCCTGCCCGGTTGCCCGGGCCAGGGCCAGCACATCCACCCCCCGGTGACGGCGAAAGCGTTTGTCTTCGAAGGCGATCAGCTGATCGAGGTAGATGCTCGCCACCTCCGCGGGCTCCACCGGCAGCCGCCAGCGCCCGTCGTCCACCGTGAACGCCCGCAACAGACGGCCGTCGCGGGCCTCCACCACGGTGGACACCTCCGGGTGAAGCGGGGGCAGCACCGCCGTGCGGACCCAAAGCTCCAAACTGGCCAGAGCCAGGGCCCCCAGAAGGACCCCGGCAAGCGCCGCGCGCCGCCAATGGGTCACTCGACCGTCACGCGGCCCGTGGCGGTGCGGGCCCGGAAATCGGGGCGGTACATATCCTCCACAGTCGCGGCCGCGTGGTGGAAATCCCCGGGCGACACGGCACGCACGATGTAGGCCAGGCGGAACGGCTCCCGCCCGCGCCAGTCCACCGCCGCTAGAAAACGGTCGCTTCGGAACTCCGCACTTTCCAGCTCGGTGGTACGCAACCAGTCGAGCGCGCGGATATCCCCGGACCGCAGAATTGCAGGGTTGTCGATTTCCAGCCCCGCGGGGAGCGGGTCGCTGACCATCAGGCGTGCCCGCCGATCCCGGGTGGGCGTGACGGTCAGGACCGTCACCAGCCGCGCGTTCTGATCCAGGGTCGCCGGGTCCACCGGGTCCCCCTCCGTGGTGTAGTAGTCGCGCGAGATCGCATAGCCCGTCCCCCCGGCCGGTTCCGGCTGGTTTGGAACCCCGTAGACATTGAGCACGGTCGTCACTGGGCTGCCCCCGGTGTTGGCGACCTCTACCCCCTGGGCCAGATCAGACCCGTCAAAGGCGCGCACAAGCGGCGCGGCCATGGGCGCCCCGTCAAGGGTCAAGCCCTCGGCCGCGCCATCCTCCAAAAGCGCGCGCACCGCCAAAAGCGTCCAGACGTTGTCCTGGGTAGACCGCCGCACCGCCGGGGCGCGGGCTATGGCATTTGCCAGGGCCGCGCGGTCGACGGCGTCGGACCCCGCGGCCACGGCCAGCGACAAAACCGCGGCGCGGTCCCGGTAGTTGCTGCCGTAGTCGGCGCGGAACCCGGTGGAGGCGGGCGTGGTCATCACCCGCACCCCGGCCAGGCGGAACATCCGGTCCGCCCGCCGCTGGTCCCCATAGGCCGCAAGTGCCGCGCCAAGCTGCGCCTGGGCCAGTGCGGTACGGAAGTTGTCGGCCCGGGCGTCTGCGTAGTATCGCAAATCGCCGATCGCGGCTTTGCCTTCACGCGCTAGGACGTAAAGTGCATAGGCCACGTCTTCGCCCCCATCTTCGAAATCACCCGCGTAGTTGACCCGGTTGCGCAGATTGTCGAGCGCCCGGTCAAAAGCCAGGGTCGAAACCTCGTACCCCTGGGAGCGGGCCCGTGACAGAAAGTCAGTCACGTAAGCGTCGAGCCAGAGGTCCCCGCTGGCCGGACGCCAAAGCCCAAAGGCCCCGTTTGACGCCTGGTTGCCAAGGACCCGGGCAATGGACTGATTTATCCGTTCGGCCACCTTTTCCCGGGCGCCGAGCCCGAGTGCCGCGCTGATCTGGTCGAAATAAAGCAGCGGCAGCGCCCGGCTTGTCACCTGCTCGGTGCAGCCATAGGGGTAGCGGTCCAGCGCCAAGAGCAGCCCCGGCGCATCAAACCGCGCGAGCGGCCCCGCCGCCAGGGACACAGTCACCGTCCCCGGGTGGAGCCCGTCTGCCAAAACCGGCGACAGGTTAAGTCGGTCACCGGGGGCCAGCGTCAGGCGGGTCTGGCGGGCGATCTCGGGGTCCTGCCACTGCACGGCCAGGCGGATCGACTTCGTCAGCACCTTACCGTCAGGGGTTTTCAGGAACGCCTCAAAGCGCGGCACCCCGGGGCCACCGGCCACGACCGGCAGCTCAACCACCTGGCGTTCGCCTGCGCCCAGGGTCACCGACCGCGTGCCGCCGCCGCGAAGCGCCAGGTCACCGCTGGCCGACAGGGTCAGGTCAAACGCCCCGGTGGGACCGAAGGCGTGGGTCAGCTCCAGGCGCACGCGGCTTTCGTCGCCCGGGCTCAGGAAGCGCGGCGCAAAGGCCTGCAGCACCACCGGATCGCGCACCAGCACGTCCTGGGACGCCTCGCCCACACCGGTGTTAGACCACACTACCGCCATCAGCTTCACTGTGCCGTTGAAGTCGGGCAGGTCAAAGCGGTGGCGCGCGCGGCCGTCGGGGCCCACAGTGATCGGCCCAGAGAAAAGCGCCAGCACATCTTCGTTGGGTGGCGGTCCCTGAAGACCCGACCGCGCCACCCCGTCACCGCCGCTGCGCAGCCGCCCGGGCGCGCCCTCGGCCGAGATCAGCCGCCCGTAGAGATCGCGCAGTTCGACGCCCAGGCGCCGTTGGCCGAAATAGTGGTCCTTGGGCGCGGGCGGCTCAAACCCAGTAAGGTTCAGGACGCCCACGTCGACCGCGGCAATCGTCACGTGACCGGTTTCCCCGGGCAAAAGTCCCTCCACATGGAGCACAGCCTCGTAGGGGCCGCGCGGGGACACGTCGACCGGGCTTTCGAACCGCGCCGCTAGGGCGCGGGCGCCCGGATCGACGGCAGCATAAGCCAGGCCCAGGGCCCGGGCGGGTGCCTGGCCAGGCGCGTTGGCCATGGGTGCCATAACGCTTGCGGTCACATAGGCCCCCGCGCCCCAGGCATCGGTGACATCGAACGCGATCGCGTTTTCCCCCTGGGTGACCGCTACGGCGCGGGTTTCGATCAGGCGGTCCGCCAGGACTGACACCTGCGCCACCCCATCAAAACGCGACACGATCCGCAGCGTTGCCTGGTCCCCTGACGCATAGGACCCCCGGTCGAGCCCCACATCCAAAAGGTCAGGCGTGTCGTCGGCGCCCCCTGTGGCGTACCACCCGGCGGTGAAATACCGCGACGCTTGGGTGTAGGGCACACCCCGATAGGTCACCGTGACCTCGTAGCGGCCCCATCTGACCGGAGCGGCAATGCGGGCCGTGCCATCGGGGCCCAGGGTAATGGTGCCGCTCGCCACCTGTTCGCGGCGCGTAATCGGGTCATAGGTCCACTGGCCGTACTGCTGATACCACTGGTAGCGGGTGCGCACGCGGTTGATGACCCATTCCGCCTCCCCCAGGGCCACCTGGGCGCCCCCCTGGCCCACGGCAAGCACGTCAAAGACAGCCTCGGCGCCTTCGGCTACGGCGCCGTCGAAGCGGGGCTTGATGCCAATCATAGGGCCCGCGGGCTCAATGGGGGCGCTGATGCGCCGCTCTACGGGGCGGCCTGACCCGTCGCGCAGGCGCGTGACCACCTCGAGCGTGAGCGGCACCGCGGCCTCCTCCACAGGCGGCAAGTCCAAGGGCAGGCTCAGACGGCCGTCCGGGCCGGTCTCCTGCCCGCCAAAGCCGCCGGTGCGGGGCGAAAACGCAACCTCCGCGCTGCCGAACCGGTAGCCGGGATACGCGTCGAGCTCCCCGGCCGCCACGATCCGCACGTCGCCTTCCGCCACAAGCCCCGCACCCGGAGCGCCAAAAAGGTAGCGCGCATCGACATTGAGCGTCGGACGGCTGCCCGGCGTCACCGTCTCCGGCGCCAAGGCCAGGTCAAAGTCGATCTTTTCGGGCACAAAGTCTTCGACGAGAATGCGCTCCTCCAAAAGCGGCGGCGCACTTCGGTCCGCCAGCACCCGCAGTTTCCAAGTGCCCCGGGCCGCGTTGCCGGGCAGATCGAACCCAGTGACCGCCCCGCCCGACCCCACGTCGCCCGCAAGCCTGCGCATAGCGCGGATCCCGTCCGGGCGAATCAGGTCGATGGTCAGCGGCACCCCGGCAAGCGCCGCGCCGCCGGGCGCCCGCGCCAAAAGCGTGGTTTCTACCCGTTCGCCGGGGCGATAGGCGCCGCGATCGGTGGCCAAAAAGACGTCGATGGGGGGTGCGGGCGCGCGACCGGCGACGCCCCGGTCGCTGAGGTCGAACTCCGCCGCGCCCTGGTCGAGGAAGGCAAAGTCCTCGCCCGTGGCCACGGTCACAAGCGCCGGCGCCGCGCCGCCCGTACCAGCCGCGGCCGCGGCCGGAAAACTGGCCCGGCCAGCGGCATCGGTCACCGCTTCGCCCAGGACAATGTTCGACCGCGACACCAGCGCCACCTGGGCGCCCGCCATCGGCGCCGCTGTGCGCAGGGACCGGGCAAACACATGCAGCCCGTCGTTGCCCTCCATCGTGGCGATCCCAATGTCCGAGAGCACAAACCACTGGGTGGCCACGGCATCGCTGTCCTCGTCACCCGGCACCCGGGCCGTCAGGGCATAGACACCGGGGGCCCCCGCGGTGACCACATCGGCCACGGGAAGCGCGGTCGTCACCTCTTGGTTGAGGCTGCGCGCCACTTCGGCGGTGCCGGACCAAACCTCCTGGGCGACCTCGGACGTGAAATACCGCAGGTCCCACCGGCTCAGCGGTTTGGCCAGCATGTCCTCGCGCAGGGTGCGCACCAGGTTGCGGTCGCCGATGCGGTAGACCTTCACGTCCACCTTTTCCACATTCACCGACAAAAGCGGCACCGATGCCCCGGGACGCGGCGCCAGCACATAGGCGCGCCCGGCAAAACGCACGGTCGGGTCGCGGTCCTGGACGTAGACAGTGATCTCGACCGATTTCGCGAGCACGTCGCCATTTGCGGAGGGCAACCCGGCCCGGAAAGCGATGCGGTGGCGGTCGCCGTGGGTCAGCCCGCTGATGCAAAGTTGTTGGCCCGTGGCCTCGGCAGTCAGCCCGCTGCGTCCAGTCTGAACATAATCCCCGTAATCCACACCACCCTTTTGAAGCGGCTCTGAAAACGTGGCGCAGACCCGCGGGCTGGCGCTGTTGTAGTCGACCGTGTGGTCGGTGACGCGGAAGCCGAACAGGCTTTCGGCCCGCTCAAGGGCCTGGGTCACCTCGTCCCGGGGGGCAATTTCGGCCGCAAGGCGCAGGACTGAAACCGTGTCACGCCCCATACCTCGGGTCTCTAGCGCCGTGGAAAGCTCCAACAGCGCCGTCGCTTGCAAGGCCGCGGGGCCCGCGCGCAGATATCCATTAAGGGCCGCCGCAGCGGTGATTTCGCGGACAAAGCGGCGCTGATCAGCGTTCCCGGGTTTCGCAAGGTTACCGAGTCGAGCCAGTTCCACCCAGGTGTCGGCCCGGTCTTCGTTATTCAGCGCAGACAGCGCCAGCGGCATCGCCAGAACAGCATTGTCAGTACCCCGGCGCGCGGCTTCTTCCATAAGATCGTCGTGGGTCCAGCCGTTGGTAAAAAACCGCCCCCCCATACGCCGCGCAAGGTTGCGCGCCTCTTTTAGAACCGGACCTATTTCCGGCAAGGTCGCGGCCCGGGCCTGGGCCCGCTCAAGGATGGCCTGAGATGTGTTTTTGACGATCCCAGAAATAGCCCCGTCAAACGCAACCCGGTCCCCGACGTCCGACTTGGGAAAACAGGCCCGCGCCGATTGATTATAGGTGAAAGCTCTGCAAGCCGGGTCGGCAACGCAGGCGGCTGCGCAGTCCTCAAACGTCACATCAAAGAGGTTGCGCAGGTCGCCACCGGGAAAATCGGTGTTGCGCAAAAGCTCATAGGTCCGCTTTGGGAGCACCTCTTCAACCTGGGCGCTCGCCTCTGTCACCAAAAAGGCTGTGGCCACAAACGCCAGAAAAATCCGCGCAATCTGCATGCTTTAAATCCCCTGCAAAACCGTCTTGGGTACAGGTTGTCGCACGGCCTGTGATTCTGCGCCACCGTGGAAAGCAGCGCCGGGCGTCACCCCGTGGTTTCCGTACAGTGGCGGCGAAAAGCACGTTTGAGCATGTCGAGCTCTGCGCGCAATAGGTCAATTTCTGCGTGCAAATCTTCATCCAGCGGGGCGCCTGACGCCACCGAAAACCGGTCTAGGATTTCCGTATCGCCCGCGCGCACCAAAATAAAGGTTTGGACTCCGTCGGTCAAAAGATCGGCCGGAATGGGTGCGCGCACGGACCACAGATCGCCGTCGCCGCCCACCGGCTCGACCGTAGGCTCGCCAACAACGTCCCCCAAATAGAGCATTTCCAAAGCTGGGGTTGCGGCCCCTTTGGACCGCGCCCGTAACACACCCTCGTAGGCGCCGCCGGTGATTTGCTTTTTGTCTAAACGATACCGCGCCATGGGTCCCCCTAGATGTTTACCCGCGGCCGCCGGATGACTGTGAGATCGCGAAAAGTGACCTGGTTCATAGAAGGCGAGTCAAGAATAAGATCGACCCACATGCCTTCGCCCCGATCTTCATTGAATTGGGTGTAGTAGAGATCGAACTCGACCGCGATTCGGCGGGTGGACATGTCGATTTCGCGCACGATCTGCTCCGTATTGGGCCCGTGGCGAATGTTGAGGCGGGCAAACATTTCCTGGGGACGTTCGCTTTCAAGGATCAAGTCCAACCGCAAAAGGTGCGTGCGCTTGAGCCCGTCAAGGGCACCTTTAGGCATTTCAACCGCCAGGCTCAGGAACGAGCCGTCAAAGTTGAACACGTCAAGGCGCAGGCCAAACGGGGCGAAGTCTTCTTCCCTTGTGTTGCGCACCTGGCGAAACGACATTTCGGATCTGGAACAGTCATGGAAAATTGTGACCTCAGACCCGATCTGGGTTTTGGTTTCCACCGCCGCCACACCGCCTGGCACAACGGGCCCCGCCCAGGCTTCGGGCCGGTGCGACCACTCGGTGCGTGCGGGCTTTCGAATTGCATTCGAGCCAATCACCGGCAGGGTCAAACGGTTTATCGCAACGTGATTGACTGCATCCAACCGTCGGCGCAGCTG
>JBCCMR010000098.1:0-9896 GCA_039026255.1 Pseudomonadota bacterium | reverse complement strand
GAACGCCACGCTCGCGGATCTGACCCACCTTTTGTCGCGTCTGTTAAGCGAGAAGGTCCAACTGAATTATCAATACGGTAAAGAGCTCCCCAATGCCTTTGCCGATGGGCGCCAGATCGAACAGGTGATCATGAACCTTGTGATCAATGCGCGTGACGCCATGCCCGAGGGCGGGGAAATCATGTTGCGGTCGGGCACCCGTGACTTTGACCGCAACACCCGCATAGAACGGGTCATCGTGCCGCGCGGCCGCTACGTGTCGGTCAAGGTGTCCGATACGGGGTGTGGCATCGACCCCAAAAACCTGGGCAAGATTTTTGACCCGTTTTATTCCACCAAAGAGGAGGGCAAGGGCACGGGGCTTGGGCTCTCGGTGGTCTACGGCATCGTCAAACAGACCGGCGGTTTTGTCTTTTGCCAAAGCGAACCGGGCCAGGGCACGGAGTTTGAAATTCTTCTGCCTGCCCATGACGGCCCCATTCCCGAGGCGCCTGCTGCGCCTTCCGCTGGAAGCCGCGGCACGGCACTTTCGGGTCTGTCGGTCCTTTTGGTCGAAGATGAAGCCCCCGTGCGCGGCTTTGCTGCCCGGGCGTTGGCGATGCATGGGGTTGTGGTGACAGAGGCTGCTTCCGGCGAAGACGCCCTGGGCCTTTTGGCCGATGGGGAACTGCACGTAGATATCGTCGTCTCGGACGTGGTGATGCCCGGGATTGATGGGCCGGGCTGGGTGCGCGAGGCGCAAAAAACCAGGCCCGACATGCAGATCATTTTTGTGTCGGGCTATGCTGAGGAAAGTTTTGCCGAAGAATACCCCGATATCCCCCACGCGGCCTTTTTGCCAAAACCGTTTTCTTTGCGTCAGCTTATAGAAAAGGTACGCGAATTGGCCATTTAAGCCGCCGTCTTTTAGGCTAAGCTGGCGGTGTTAACCGTTCATAGAGGTCGAAATCTATCGGGTGCGCTGCCACAAGCTCCTGGCGCAAGGCCGGCGACAGCGACACCGCTCCGGGAGGGGACGGATTGTGCGTCCCCAACGCAAACTGCTTTCCCAAGCGCCCCTGAAGAAAGCCCACCGCTTTGTCGATGTCTTCAAACCGAAAGATGTGGGTCATGCCCACGGCGCCGTCCTTGTCGGTCATGAACCGCCCTTGGCTGCCCACCCGGGCGTAGGCTGGTGGATCGTCGGAAAGATACGCCTCAACAAAGGCGTCAAAACTGATAGCAGCGGTCGAATTCGCTGTCCCCGCTAACGCATCGCGCGACCGATAGCGCCACCAAGATCCTAGCCAATCGACGGGCTCGCGCAGCAGACACATACAATCAAGCTCCCCGTCGGTAAGCGTCAGAACAAACGGCTCCAGAAGCCTTTTGTACTTGCGGTAAGGCGTGTGCTTTGCGTTTGGCGCCCGCGAGATGCGCATGTCCGCCGCCGGCCCCAACGCCATCTCAATCGACGTCGACGCGGTCTTCGGCGTGGCAAAAAACACAAGTTTTTCACGAAAGAAAACAAGCATCTAACTTCGCCATTCTCGTTTAAAGCGAATTCTGCCCGGGCGGGTTTACGTTTCATAAACCTTTCGGTCTCAGGGTGGAAAGAGAAAATTTTACTTCAAGTGTTCGCGTTTTGGTCCCAGAACAATCATAGAACAAAGGCGAACGAAGCAGCCGTTGCCGGGTCTCTGGCGATGTGAAATAAGGAGCAATAACATGGCGGCAGGCAACCTGTTGGACCTGGGTGAGAAACGGTCGATGGATAAGCAAAAAGCGCTCGACAGCGCACTGTGGCAGATCGAACGGCAGTTCGGCAAAGGCTCAATCATGAAGCTTGGCGCCGCCGAGGCGGTGATGGACGTGGAAGCGACTTCAACTGGGTCGATTGGGCTTGATATCGCGCTAGGGATCGGCGGAATCCCCAAGGGCCGCATAGTCGAAATTTACGGGCCCGAAAGCTCCGGGAAAACGACGCTGACGCTCCATTGCATCGCCGAGGAACAGCGCAACGGCGGTGTTTGCGCGTTTGTGGATGCGGAACACGCCCTCGACCCCGGGTATGCTCGCAAGCTGGGCGTTGATCTAGATGAACTGCTGATTTCGCAGCCCGATGCCGGGGAACAAGCGCTTGAGATCACCGACACGCTGGTCCGGTCGGGCGCAGTGAGCATGGTCGTCGTGGATTCGGTGGCGGCCCTGACACCCAAGTCAGAGCTAGAGGGCGACATGGGTGACCACCAGGTCGGCGCTCAGGCCCGCCTTATGAGCCAGGCCATGCGTAAGTTGACAGGCTCTATCTCAAAGTCGAAATGCACGGTGATCTTCATCAACCAGATCCGCATGAAGATCGGCGTGATGTTCGGCTCCCCTGAGACGACGTCGGGAGGCAATGCGCTGAAGTTCTACAGTTCGGTGCGGATGGACATTCGCCGTATAGGCGCAATAAAGGACCGCGATGAGGTTGTGGGCAACACTACCCGTGTCAAAGTCGTCAAAAACAAGGTTGCACCGCCGTTCAAGCAGGTCGAGTTCGATATCATGTACGGCGAAGGTATTTCGAAGCGCGGTGAATTGATCGACCTTGGCGTCAAGGCGGGCATCGTTGAAAAATCCGGGTCCTGGTTTTCCTACGGGGATCAGCGGATCGGCCAGGGCCGTGAAAACGCGAAGAACTTTCTTAAAGAAAACGCGCAGATTGCGTGGGAAATCGAAGACAAGATTCGTGCGTCCCATGGGTTGGATTTTGACGCGCCGCCGCCAGGCGCGGATGGAGACGGTGACGTTCTCGAGGCCTAAAGCACCACTCTTCGGGCCGCCTTAGGGCGGTCCTCGCATTTTGGGACCACGATTAACGTTGATGTGCACGGGTGCGTCAGGGCGCGCTATTGGCTCTTGCACCCGCAAAATGTCACGCTCATCATGAGACGTCGGTGGGCTGGTGCGGTTGACGCAATCCTAATTCAACCCCACCTCACACCTATGACCAGAGACCGCACCGCTGTTGCCGACAAATCGGGACGTGCGCGGGCTGCTAGAATAAGGATAATCACATGACCGACGCGAGCAGCGTTTCCTACCCCGTTCTCCCCCTGCGCGACATTGTCGTTTTTCCGCACATGATTGTGCCGCTTTTTGTAGGCCGTGACAAATCGGTCCGCGCCTTAGAGGCGGTCATGGGCGACAACAAGGAGATTTTGCTTTCTAGCCAGATCGACCCGTCCGAGGACGAGCCCACCACCGACAGTATTTACGACACGGGGGTTTTGGCGAGTGTTTTGCAACTCCTTAAATTGCCCGATGGCACAGTCAAAGTGCTTGTAGAAGGCAAGCAGCGGGCACGCATCGAAGACTACACCGACAACGACGATTACTTTGAAGCCAACGCCACCCTTTTGGAAGAAACCGAAAACGACCCCGACGCGATCGAAGCGCTTGTGCGCGCGGTTGCCAAGGAATTCGAACGTTACGCCAAGCTAAACAAAAACGTGCCAGAAGAGGCGCTTGCCGCTGTGGCCGAAGCGAAAGAGCCCGCAAAGCTTGTTGATACGGTGGCCGGTCACCTGAATATCCGCGTCGATCAAAAACAAGACCTCTTGGAAGAGCTTGACGTGTCCGACCGCCTGGAAAAGGCGTTTGGGCTGATGCAGGGTGAGCTTTCCGTGCTCAAGGTTGAAAAAAAGATCAAAAGCCGGGTCAAGACGCAGATGGAGCGGACCCAGCGCGAGTATTATCTGAACGAACAGATGAAGGCGATCCAGCAAGAGCTGGGCGATGGCGAAGGCGGCCAGAACGAAATCGAGGAGCTGGAAGCTCAGATCGAAGCCACAAAGCTGTCGAAAGAGGCGCGTGAAAAGGCGGATCAGGAGCTTAAAAAGCTCAAGCAGATGAGCCCGATGAGCGCTGAGGCGACAGTTGTGCGCAACTACCTAGACTGGATGCTTTCGATCCCGTGGGGCAAGAAATCCCGGGTGAAAAAGGACCTAAATCGGGCGCAAGATATCCTCGACGCTGATCATTACGGGCTGGAAAAGGTAAAAGAGCGGATCGTAGAATACCTGGCCGTGCAGGCCCGCAGTGCCAAGCTCAAAGGACCGATTTTGTGCCTTGTGGGCCCCCCGGGCGTGGGAAAGACGTCTTTGGGTAAGTCGGTTGCGAGGGCCACCGGGCGCGAATTCATCCGCATTAGCCTGGGCGGCGTGCGCGACGAAAGCGAGATTCGCGGTCACCGGCGCACCTACATAGGGTCGATGCCGGGCAAGATCATCCAGTCCATGAAGAAGGCAAAAACGACCAATCCATTGATCCTGCTCGACGAGATCGACAAGATGGGTCAGGACTTCCGCGGTGATCCTGCGTCGGCCATGCTCGAGGTGCTCGACCCTGAGCAAAACGGCACCTTCACCGACCATTATATGGAGGTGGAGTACGACCTCTCGAACGTGATGTTCTTGACCACGGCCAACAGCTACAACATGCCCGGACCGCTACTGGACCGGATGGAGATCATCCCGCTCGCCGGTTACACCGAGGATGAAAAGGCCGAGATCGCCAAACGCCACCTGGTGAGCAAAAAGCTCAAAGACCATGGGTTGCGCAAAGGAGAGTTCACGCTTGAGGACGACGCCCTGCAAGAGATTATCCGTACATACACGCGCGAAGCGGGCGTACGGAACCTGGAGCGGGAGATCGCCAAACTGGCGCGCAAGGCTGTCACGAAGATTATCAAGGACAAGGAAAAGTCGGTGACGGTTACGCGCGATAACCTGGGTGATTTCCTGGGGGTCAAGCGATTCAAATACGGGCTCGCTGAGGAGGCGGATCAGATCGGTGTTGTGACAGGTTTGGCTTGGACCCAGGTGGGTGGCGATCTTTTGTCCATTGAGGCGCTGAAACTGCCCGGCAAGGGTCGCATGAAGACCACCGGCAAGTTGGGCGATGTTATGAAAGAAAGCATCGATGCCGCGTCAAGCTACGTGCGGTCCATCTCGCCCGATATCGGGGTCAAGCCGCCAAGGTTTGAAGCGATTGATATCCATGTGCACGTGCCCGAAGGCGCCACCCCGAAGGACGGACCGTCGGCGGGGATCGCTATGGTGACGTCGATCGTGTCGGTTTTAACAGGCATCGCTGTGCGCAAGGACATCGCCATGACTGGGGAAGTCACCTTACGCGGCAACGTGCTGCCCATCGGTGGTCTAAAGGAGAAACTCTTGGCGGCGCTCCGCGGCGGCATCAAAACGGTGCTGATCCCAAAGGACAACGAAAAAGACCTTCCTGAAATCCCCGACAATGTGAAAGACGGGCTCGAAATCATTCCGGTGTCCACCGTGGATGAAGTGCTTCGCCACGCGCTCATCGCGGCGCCTGAGGCTATCGATTGGGACGAAGCCGCAGAAGAGGCGGCAGCAGCAGCGCTCAGCGATGCGGGTAAAGGTGGCGCTGGGGCAACCGCCCACTAAAGCGTCAAATCCTGTAAAATTTCGGGTTGTCACGGCTGGGGGAGGGGCTTTTCCCCGATCCCTGGTTGTGGCGGCCCTTTTTCGTGTCCAATACTGACTGCGGAAGCGAAAAAAGAGCGAGACCCCGATGAGCGACACCGCAGACAACAGCGTAGAAACCGCAGCGGCGGATGCAGCCCCGGCCGAAACAGGCGAAGGGGTCGTTACGCCGATCAAGAAAAAGGACGTCTATGACCACGTGACGGTGGCCACCGGCCTGCGCAAGCGCGAAGTGCGAGAGGCGGTCGACGCCACACTGGCCTACCTTCATTCGGTCTTGGACGAGGGGCGCGACCTGCAACTTCCCCCGCTAGGCAAAATCAAAGTGGTTACCCGGGGTGAAGGCGAAAAGACCCGAACTCAATACCGGTTGAACCTGCAAAAGACCAAATCTGCCGAGGGCGCAGAGCCTGGACCAGAAGGGCATCAGGATAGCCTCGCCCTCGACTAACTGGGCGCTGCACAGGCGGGTGCTGGACGGGGTCGCGCCGCTGGGCTAGACCGCGCCCGTGGCGCGCGCGGCCTGACCCGTGCGCCCGCCATCCGAACAGAGCGCGTGCGGTCATGACCACAATCCTGGGAATATCCATCAGCCACGACGGCACCCTTTCGGTGGTCCGCGACGGTGCACATGTGTTCTCTATCGCCGAAGAACGGCTCAGCCGCCAAAAGGGCCACATCGGCTTTCCATTCCGGGCCCTGGAGTACGTGTTTGCTCAGGGCATCGCGGACCCGTCCACCGTGGCGACGGTGGGCATTGCAATTGATCAGTTCCGTAAGTCATCGAACCGTACTCTGGAGTTCGAGCTGGCTGATGATGTCCCATACTACGATATCATGAACAGCCCCCCGCCCGAAGGGTTTGCCTTTCGACAGCGCCGCTTTGACCGGTCGCAAAGCCCTGAAGAGGTGCGCGAAACCGTGCGTGCCCGGGTGGCCGAAATTCTTGCCGGCCATGGCTGCGCGGCGCCCATCGAATTTGTTGACCATCACCTGTGCCACGCGGCCTCGGTGACCTATGCGACAGCGCTGCCTGACCCGGTGGTGATCACGCTCGACGGGGAAGGGGACGGGCTTTCCGGCACGGTTAGCGTCCTTGACCGAGACCGGTTACAACGGCTGACTTCGGTGCCCGACGACCTCTCGGTGGGCAATGTCTACAGCCACGTGACCCGCCAGCTAGGCTACAAGGTTTCGCGCCACGAAGGTAAGATCACCGGCCTTGCCGCATTTGGCGACCCAGAACGGGGCACGGGACTTTTGCGGGACGCTATGGCCGTGAAGGACGGCGCCTTTGGCATGGCGGCGTCTCTCGGTGACCGTCTTTCCATGACGCTCAGCGACAGCCTGACTCAGGGTCGTGTGGCTTTCTTTCGTGCCCGTCCCCGCAAGGTTGCTGCCCGCATTGCGCACCTAAGCGCGGAAGACCAAGCTGCCGCGGTGCAGACCTGGCTCGAAGAGGTGACTTGCGACTTTGTCCGCCACTGGGTCGGCGCGACAGGCAAGCGCAACGTGGCCCTGGCAGGCGGCGTCTTTGCCAATGTCAAACTGAATCAGCGTATCGCGGACCTGCCGGGGGTGGAGGCGGTCTTTGTGTGTCCGAACATGGGCGACGGGGGCAACGCGCTCGGCGCGGCCTGGGTGGCCCATGAACGGTTCACCGGGCTTCCCCCAGCGCGAACAGAGATGCCCCACGCCTACTGGGGCCCGGCGCCGACGCGGGGCGAAATCGATATGGCGCTTGCCGCATCGCCCCTTAAGCTTTCGGTAGTGGAGCCGGAGGACCTGCCCGCAACCGTAGCCCTTGCCATACACGACGGGCAGATCGTAGGCTGGTTTCAGGGGGCCATGGAATATGGGCCACGCGCCTTGGGGCACCGGTCTATCGTAGCGCGTCCCACGGAACGCCACCTGAACGAAAAGCTCAACCGCCGCCTGTCGCGCACCGAGTTCATGCCGTTTGCCCCTTCCTGCCTGATCGAAGCCCGGGACGAGGTCTTCGTGATCGATAAGCCTGGCACAGTACACACGGCAGAGTTCATGACTATCACCTACGATGTGCGCCCTGAATGGTCGGAACGCATCGGCGCGGTGGTCCACGTGGACAACACCGCGCGCCCCCAGTTCGTAGACGCGGCGCATAACCCGGACTATCACGCTATGATCGCCGCCTACCGGGACCTGTCGGGCCTGCCGCTTGTGGTCAACACGTCCTTTAACGTGCACGAAGAACCAATCGTTTGCGTGCCGGCCGAAGGACTGCGGGCGTTGGAAGACGGCGTCATCGACGCCCTGGCCATCGGTCCCTATTACGTGACTGCGCAGTGACCTGGCACCGCCCTGATACTAGGTGCGGGCGAGGCGATGGGGTGCGCGCTGCCCCGCCAGATCCCGCTTGCGCGCCCGAGGCGGTTTGCGGTACCAGGCGTAAGCGGATCGGGTGATTAGCTCAGTGGTAGAGCGCTTCGTTCACATCGAAGATGTCAGCAGTTCGAATCTGTTATCACCCACCACCGCCGCCTCTCCCCAACGCAGCCGTAAACTATGACCGGTCTTCCCATGACCTTGCCCCCGCTTCTTGTTCTGCGCCACGGGGAAACCGTCTGGAACCGGGAAGGCCGCATTCACGGGGTAAGAGACAGCCCGCTGACTGACGCCGGTCGCGCCCAGGCGGCGCACCAGGGTAAGCTACTGCTCTCGCTAATGGGGGATGCGCCCTGGCGCTGGTACACCAGCCCTCAGGGTCGTGCCTGTGCGACGGCCCATATCGCCGCCGCCATTGCCGCCCCGGGCGTTGATGTAATAGAAGACCGGCGCCTGTCAGAAATCGACGTGGGTGCTTGGACCGGTCTGACCCGCGGGGCTATTGGGGCGGCTATGGCTGATGTGGTGCCTGCGCCGCCCCCCCCGTCCGCGGATCGCTCGGTGGGGATCCCGCCGGCGGGCGCGCTTGATTGGTATAACCGTGCTCCGGGGGGCGAAGGGATCGACGGGCTTGGCCGTCGGGCTGGCGCCTTTTTGGCCGCACTCAACGGTCCCGCGGTGATCGTCACCCATGGCATTACGAGCCGCGTTCTGCGAGCGCTGGCCCAGGGTAATTCAGCTTCACATTTCGACAGTCTGACGGGCGGGCAGGGCGTGGTTTACCGGATCGAAAACGGACAAAGCCAACTGTTCCGTTGACCCGTTGCGCGCGGGGCAGGGCCGCGCTACACCCGGCGCAAGGGTGATTAGCTCAGTTGGTAGAGCGCTTCGTTTACACCGAAGATGTCGGGAGTTCGAGTCTCTCATCACCCACCATGATTTCAACGGGTTAGCTAGTTTCTACGAATTGTTCGGCGGATTTAGAGAACCGCAAACACGCCCGAGGCGCCTAGGGCTCCCACCACCGCTGGCGGTAAAACTCCCATATCTTTTCGCCAATGCGGCAGTCGGTGGGGTCTTTTGTGCCCGACCAAGCTTGAATAGGCACCACGGGCAAAGGCTCCGGCGGCACGATGGCCGCAATCTCAAGGATAAGCTTGCGTTTCACTGCCTCCGCAAAGTCGGGCCAGCTGTAGACAGGGATCACAAAGCTGCCTTGCCCGCCTGTCACGCAGGTTCGGTAGTAGACATCCAACTCTTCTAGGTGCCAATCGCCGCCGATCCCGTCGCGGGTCATGAGCGGCAAGCCGTTGATGGTGATGCCTTTTGCCAGGACTGAGTCGCGCGCGCGCAAAACCGGGCGCCCTTGGTTGTTGGGGCCGTCGCCGCTCACGTCTATTACCCGCCGTAAGCCATCAAAGCTGTTTTCTTCTAGGCTGCGCATTCCAAAAATCAGTGCCTCTGAAATGGACGTGCGTCGCAAGGTGGGGTCAAACTGCACTGTCAATAGGTCGGCAAAGTCAAACAGGTCTTGCCGCGTTTCGATCAAGCGCCAGGGCACGCGTTCTTTTTGCGTGCCCGCCCATTCCACAAAGCTCAGCGCGATGGTCCCAAGAAAGCCCTGGCCTATGGCCGCCCAGACCGCATCTGATCGCAAGGCCGCGGCATATCCCTTGCGTTGCAGTTCTAGTTCCCGTGGCGACATGGACCGGGATACGTCCACCATTAAAAGCAGTTCCAGGTCAACTTCAGTTGCGTTCGCAGCCTTTGGAGCGGTTCCTTTGGGTTGAAGAGATGGGAGCTCTGACCCAAGGACCGGCCCTATATTTGGCAACACGCCCCAGACCAACCCCGCAGCAACCGCGAGCGTTTTCAAAACTCTATGTCCCATGGGTAAAGCGTGCCCGCTCGACCGGGGGTTGTCCAATCACGAAACGCCGCGGCGCCCCCGTCGCCCGCGCAGTTTTCCCCCATTCTCGCTTGACGCCCCGGGGCCCCATCGGTAGACCGCACTGCACGCGCGGTTGTAGCTCAGTTGGTTAG
>JBCCMR010000097.1:0-9906 GCA_039026255.1 Pseudomonadota bacterium | reverse complement strand
GGAGTGCTTGGCTGGGGTGGTAGGATTCGAACCTACGGTACACGGTACCAAAAACCGCTGCCTTACCGCTTGGCTACACCCCAGCACGGGCCAGACACATAGACTTGTCGTCCGCACCCTGCAACCCTTAATCGGACGCGGCGGGGCAGGGGAGAAGCTTCAAATGAAGCTTCGTTGCCTGTGCCGCGCCCGCTTTGACCTGTTATCGGCGGGGCGTCTAGAAATGCACTGAGAGCGCGTCGAGTGGGGTCTTAATAGGCGGGGCGAACTTAGTGAGGTCGATGCCCTCCACGGCGACCTTATACTCCTCCAGCGTGGGCGTGCGGCCTAAGATCGCCGAGAGCACAACCACCGGGGTTGACCCCAAAAGCGACTCGCCCCTTTTTGTTTCGCTGTCGGCCACCACCCGGCCTTGGAAAAGCCGGGTCGAGGTGGCCAGCACCGTGTCCCCTTTGGCGGCTTTCTCCTGGTTGCCCATGCACAGGTTGCAGCCCGGGCGCTCCAGGTAGAGGATATTTTCGTATTCGGTGCGCGCGGTCACCTTTGGGGCGCTGTCGTCAAATTCGAACCCGCAGTATTTTTGCAGGATCGCCCAGTCACCTTCGGCTTTCAGCTCGTCGATGATGTTGTACGTGGGGGCAGCCACTACGAGTGGCGCCTTGAAGGTCACTTTGCCGTATTGAGCCTCTAGGTTGCGCAGCATCTGGGCCACGATCTTGATGTCGCCCTTGTGGACCATGCAGGACCCCACAAAGCCCAGGTCCACCTTCTTTTCCGCCTTGTAGAAGGAGATTGGGCGAATGGTATCGTGGGTGTAGCGCTTGGAGATGTCGATGTTGTTGACGTCCGGATCGGCGATCATCGGTTCGACGATTTCGTCGAGATCGACAACCACCTCGGCGGCGTATTTGGCGGTGTCATCGGGCGCAAGCGCGGGCTTTTCGCCGGACCGGATCTGGGCGATGCGTTTGTCTGCGATGGCGATCAGCCCGTGGAGCATGCGATTGTCGTTTTCCATGCCCTTGTCGATCATGATCTGGATGCGCGACTTAGCGATTTCGAGCGACTCGATGAGCGTGTCATCGGTAGACACGCAGATCGACGCCTTGGCCTTCATTTCGGCAGTCCAGTCGGTAAAGGTGAACGCCTGGTCGGCCAGAAGCGTGCCGATGTGCACCTCGATAATGCGGCCCTGGAAGATGTTGTCGCCGTGCTGGGCCAGCATCTGCGCCTGGGTCGCGTGGACCACGTCGCGGAAATCCATGTGATCGGCCATTTTGCCCTTGAAGGTAACCTTGACCGATTCCGGGATGGGCATGGTCGCCTCGCCCGTGGCCAGGGCCAGGGCCACGGTGCCCGAGTCGGCCCCGAAGGCCACACCCTTGGACATGCGCGTGTGGCTGTCTCCGCCGATGATAATCGACCAGTCGTCCACGGTGATGTCATTGAGGACCTTGTGGATCACATCGGTCATGGAATGGTAGACACCCTTCGGGTCCCGCGCGGTCACCAGGCCGAATTTGTGCATAAACGCCATCAGGCGCGGGGTGTTGGCCTGGGCCTTGCGGTCCCAGACCGAAGCCGTGTGGCAGCCCGACTGGTAGGCGCCGTCGACGCTGGGCGACAGCACAGTCGCGGCCATCGCCTCAAGCTCCTGAGAGGTCATGAGCCCCGTTGTGTCCTGGGAGCCCACAATATTCACCTGCACCCGCACATCCGACCCAGCGTGCAGCACCTTGCCAGGGGTGTTGCCGCGGGCGTTAGCGTTGAAGATTTTCTCCACCGCGGTCATGCCCTGGCCTTCGTGGCTGATCTCTTTGGAGGGCGCGAAGGCTGACTTCAGCTCAACTCCGAGCGCCTGGCAGGCGAACGTCTGCAACTTTTTGCCGAAGACGATGGCGTATGAGCCGCCGGCCTTCATGAACTCTACCTTTTGGGGGGTGAAGGAACTGGCCATGTCCACCAGCTCCTCTCCGCCGTCGGCGCTGTAAAGCTTTTGCTTTTTCGTGTTGATGGTCAGCACTGTGCCGGTTTCCACAGAATAGCGCTGCTCAAGGATAGGATTACCGTCGTTGTTGAGGATTGGCTTGCCATCGCTGTCGAGCTTTTTGACCCAGTTCTTGAGGTCAACGCCGATGCCGCCGGTCACGCCGACGGTAGTCAGGAAGATAGGCGAAATGCCGTTGGTGCCCGCTACGACAGGGGCGATGTTGACGAAAGGCACGTAGGGCGAGGCCTGCTTGCCGGTCCAAAGCGCGACGTTGTTGACGCCCGACATCCGAGAGGAGCCGACGCCCATGGTGCCCTTTTCCGCAATCAGCATAACCCGCTTGCCAGGGTGCTGGAGCTTGAGCGCTTCAATTTCCTTTTGCGCCGCTTCGGAAATCATACACTTGCCGTGCAGTTCCCGGTCTGAGCGAGAGTGCGCTTGGTTCCCTGGCGACAGAAGATCGGTGGAGATATCGCCTTCAGCGGCGATGTAGCACACGACCTGAATTTCCTCGTCGATATCGGGAAGCTTTGTGAAGAACTCCGCGTCGGCGTAGCTTTCGAGGATGGCCCGGGCAACCGGGTTGCCGTCTTGCAGCGCTTTATTGAGCCGGTCGGTATCAGCTTCGTAAAGAAAGACCTGGGTTTTGAGGACTTCGGCGGCTTTCCAGGCGATCGGGTCATCGTCGCCAAGTGCCAGGTCCAAAAGCACCCGCACCGAGGGGCCGCCCTTCATGTGCGACAACAGCTCAAACGCGAAGTCCTGGCTGATCTCTTGGACCGCTGGCTTGCCCAACACAATGTCTTTGAGAAACTCAGCCTTTTCACCGGCTGCGGCGGTGGTACCTGGCAGCGTATTGTAGATGAAAAAGTTGAGCGAACCGGACCGATGGGGATGATCCAGGTCTTTGATCTGGCTTATGATTTCGGCTGTCAGAGCGCCATCGTCGATAGGTTTTGGATTGAGGCCTTCGCCTTTGCGCGTTTCAATTTCTTGCAGATATTCTTGATAAAGGCTCATGGCGACCCCGATGGCAAAAAGCTAGTGGTGCTAGAGGAAAGCGGTGTCGGCCGCGCCTCTTTGTATACGATAGTATACCATGGCAAGGGGCACTTCAATAGTAGACACCACCTTGTGCGATGGAATGTAACAGAATTTTTCAAGGCATTGAAATACAATCAATTTACAGGTGAAGTGTCTGGCCTTGTTGTTTGAGCTGCGTCGGGATGAACGGCGCGGCCCCGTAGCTGGCTAAGCATAAGACCTAAAAGGATCAGGCCTAGCGCGCCTAAAAATTGGCCCGGCAGCGGTTCACCTATGAAGACAACCCCGAAGATGATCGCAAGGACCGGCACCTGGTAGTTGACAAGGCTCAGAAATGACGGTCCTGCGCCTTTGATGATGCTTACCAGCACCACCGTTGCGAGGGCTGTGGGAAACAGCCCTAAAAACAGTACCGCCAGAAAGGCGGTCCAACCTGGGGCTGCGGGCACCCCTTCAATAAAGAGTGCGGTAGGGACACTTAGGATGGCCGCCACGCAAAGCCCGGCAGCGGCAAAGACCAGTGTGAGCACCGGCGGGCACAGTCGGGTGATGATCGACCCTAGCGCGTAGCAGCAGGCTGCACCGACGCAAGCCAGACGTGCAAGGCCTTCCAAGTCCGAGCCTGCGGACCCCAAAGCACCGCCGCCGACTAGAACGACCGTTCCCACAAAGCCCACGGCGAAACCGGTCGCCTTCCATCGGTTCATGGTCTCCCCTGGGACAAGACAATGCGCCAGAGGCAATACTAAAAGCGGTACCACAGCCATGGTTATCCCGGCAAAGCCACTAGTGACGCGCAACTGCCCCCAGGCCAAAAGCGTGAAAGGTATAGCGTTGGTAAAAAGCGCCATGCCCAGCACATGGGCCCAGACCCGTGGGCCTCGGGGTGCAGACCAAGCAGGAAACTTCAGCCCTATGGCCCAGGCAACGGCGGTCAGCGTGGCCGCTGCGATGGAAATGCGCACGGCCGCGAGAGTGACCGGGCCAAAGCCGGTCAGACCCACTTTACCCGCCATGAAAGATGCGCCCCAGATGACAGCCAGGAAAAACAGCAGCAGCCAATACCGCGCTGCCGGGCGTGACGGGGGACCCGCGAGAGCGATCTCCGACATGGGTCTTCCTTAACCAATAGGTCTAACAATCGAACCCTGAGCCTACCTCTGCCGCGGCGCACCGTCACGTGGTTTTTCGTTGCTCAAAGACAGGTGTTCGCCCATCGTGGCGATGGTTTTGAAGGCGACTCCGATGACAAAATCCCCACCCCGCTTGCATCGCCTGCGCGAACTAAGCTTCGCGCCACGTTTCGCCTATGGCGATCAGGCCCAGGCTGTCCAGGTCTGCGGGGCCGACGATCTGTCGGAGTTGGGGGCCGGCTACGGGCGTCTGACTCAGGCGCGGTTTCCCTGGACGATCAAATACGACGAGATGATCCTTGTGCTGGAAGGGTCGCTTACGGTGCATACTGCGACCGGTGCCTTAACTGCCGAGGCCGGGGACAGTGTTTGGCTGCCCGCCGGAACAGATCTTGAGTACGAGGCCGAAGAGGCGCTAATCTTTTACGCCATCCATCCAGCTGACTGGGCCAGCCGGTGACCGCGGGCGCCGCTGACATGATCGATCCGAACGATCGCACCAATGGTTGGGCCAATGCGCTTGCGCCCCGCGCGCCCGAACCGGCGCTTGAGGGCGAAATCACCGTTGACTGCCTGGTGATCGGTGCGGGCTACGCCGGGCTTGCAGCGGCGCGTCGCTACGCCGACCTTGCGCCGAACGCCCGTGTTCTTTTGGTCGATGCCGCCCGTGTGGGGGAGGGCGCATCGGCCCGCAATTCCGGGTTTGTGATCGACCTGCCCCACAACGTTGGCGCCGATCTGTCAGACCTGACCGCCCAGCGGCGCGCCCTGCGCCTGGCGCGGGCCGCGACCGAAGACTTGCGCCAACTTGTGCGACGTCACCAGATCGATTGCCAGTGGTCCGAGCAGGGGCAGATTATGGCAGCTCGGTCGCCAGCGGGGGCTGCGGCGCTTGGAACCTTTCGCGCGGGGCTCGACGCGCTGGGCGAAGCGTATACGCCCATGGATGGCGGTGCCGTCGGCCAGCGCACAGGCGCGCGGGGCTACCGCGAAGGGGTGCACACGCCGGGCACCGTTCTTATTCAGCCGGCCGCGCTGGTGCGCGGGCTGGCGGGAACGCTGCCACCAAATGTGACGCTTCACGAAGCGACGCCGGTGACTGCGCTTCACCCAGGGATACCAGTGCGCGCAGAAACGCCCGGCGGCACAATCCGGGCGCGCCATGTGATCGTGGCAGTGAACGGGGCCGTGGCGCGCCTTGGGCTTTTGCGCGGGCGCGTTTTTCAGTTGCAGCTTTACTGTTCTATGACGCGGCCACTGAGCGAAGATGAACACGCCCAGATGGGCGCCGAAGCGCACCAGGACGCGGACTGGGGAATTGTGCCTGCCCTGGCCTTCGGGGGGCCGACAATTCGCTACACCCGGGACCGACGGTTGACCATGCGGGCGCAGTTTACTGGTCGGGTGTCCGGGCGCGCGGCGCCGCGGGACTACGCCCGGGCACGGGCGCTCCATGCCCGCCAGATCGCGGCGCGCTTCCCGCATCTGCCGCCCGACGTGATCACCGACACCTGGATGGGGCAGATCGCGCTGTCTAAGAACTTTGCCCCAGGGTTTATGCAGGTGTCCGAGAACGTCTTTACCGCGGTCTGCCAGAATGGCGTAGGGGTGACAAAAGGCACGCTCGCCGGGCGGCTGGCGGCGGAACGCGCACTGAGCCAGGACAGCGACCTTTTGGCGGATATGATCGCGCTGGGCACACCCGCGGCCCTGCCGCCGCGCCCCTTTCTCGACCTTGGTATCAAAGCGCGCCTGGCCCAGTGGACCTGGTCCCAAAGGGCCGAAACGTAAGCCCCAAGAAACCCCGCCGCCCGCGATGGGCAGCGGGGTCTTGGCCGTACGGGCGCGGGGACTACCCGTCCGCAGTTGGCGGGCGCTCAAATTTCCGGCGCTGGGGTGGATTTCGGCGCGTTCGGGCCCTAGCGACCGGCGTCGGTGACCTTTCTCATGCAGATGGCGCCACCAATCACCATTGAGAAGGTCAGAAGCGCTAGAAGAGATAGCAGATTGCTAACAGTGATGTTTGTTCTCTTATGGTTGCGTTCAGTGCGTGTCAAAACCAGGCGCGCCGGTCAGCTTCCCGGAGCTGCGACCAGTCACCTCGATCACAGGGGTTAGGGCAAAGCGCAGCAAATCGCTTTTTTCGCAGGGGGTTAGCCAACCTGAGTGGGGCTTAGCCCGCGGACGCTTGGCGACGTTGCTCAGCGCGAATATTCAGAAAATTCGCCGCAAAGACGATCGCTGCGCCAATAAACACGGTCACGAGAAGCGGCTCGTCGTAGAGAAACCAGGCCACTACCGCCACCAAAGGCAAGCGCAGGAATTCCAGGGGCGCGACCACCGTTGCAGGCGCCAGCTTGAGCGCGGCTGCGATGCAAGCGTGGGCCAAAAGCCCGCAGACCCCAACCAGTGCCACCCAAACCAGAGCCCAGCCCGGGGGCCAAGCAATATCACCGTCAAAGCCCGCGCAGACGATGCCCATGACGGCCTGCATCACGGTGAGCCAAAACATGATGCAAAGCGTACTTTCGGTCGTACCCAGTTTTTTGGTGGAAATGGTGGTCAGCGCAAAGCAGATCGCGCAGGCGGCGGCGGCAAAGGTGGCAAAGCTGACGGGGGCGCTCTCTGGACGCGCCACAATCAAGATACCCAGAAAACCCAGGCAGAAGGCGGCGATGCGCGTGCGGGTCATCGTTTCGCGCAACAGGAACGGCGCCAGGACCGCCACCCAGAGCGGGTTCGTGAATTCGAACGCAAAAAGTTGCGAGAGCGGAATGAAGATGAGCGCGTAAAACCATAGGTTTTGGCCGGTGAAATGCACTAAGTTACGCAACCCGTGGAGCCCCAGGCGCCCGGTGCTGATCGTGCCTAGCCCGCCGATAGCGGCGCCAATGGCCAAGACGATCACGATGCCCACAAAAGAGCGGTACATCATGATCTCGAATGTATCGAGCACCGGCGCCAATTCGCGCCCGGCGACGGCCATAGTGGTGAACGACACCATGGCCCCCACCATCAGCCCGGCAGCCCGCAGTGGTTGGCTTTGCTCGCTCACGGGGTGCAGCAGCCGGTCAGAAGGATGGGTGTCGTACCGTCCTGGGTGAGAAGATAAGCGCTGAGCGAACGGGTGTTGCAGGCGCGCGTGCTCACCACAAGGATGGCGGTTGTGCGCCCGCCGATCAGCGTGAGCGCCCGGGTGCCCGGGTCGTTGAGCGCTTCGGTTTCGTCGGGGATGTCCATGGCGGTTTTTTCCGCCCCAAGAACAAATTCCGCGCTGGCCTCTGATACAACGACCGACCAATCCGGCGCAGTGCCCCGGCAATCGAGTGCTGCGGCGGGAAGCGCCGCAAGGCAAAAGAGCGTTGTGATAAGGGTGCGGCGCATTTGCGGGCTTTACGCCCCCGCCCGCGTCGGCGCAACCGGCTCAGGATGCCAGAAAGGGCAAAGTGGACCCCAGAAGAAGCGCGGCCATGGACCAGTTGAAAGCCCGAAGCCGTCCCGGTGTGCCCAGAAATCGGCTAATTTCGCGACCGATCAGCGTCCAGATGCTGACGCAAGGCAGGTTGATCGCGCCAAAGACCGCGGCCACGATCAGGATCGCCAGGCCCGTCCGGTCGGGGGCGAAGGCGGTGATGGCGTAAAGCGCCATCGACCAGGCCTTGACATTGACCCACTGAAAGGCCGCCGCCTGCCAGAAGTTCAACGGCCGCCCAGCGGCGCCTTTTGCTTCGGGCGCGACGGCGGTGGCCACTTTCCAGGCCAGCCACAAAAGGTAAGCCAGCGACAACACGGTCAGGATGGTGCGCGTGACCGGTAACGCCTCAAAAAGCCCGATCACGCCTGCCCCGACCAGTACGATCATCGCGGTAAACCCGATGCCTACGCCCAGCATATGGGGCACAGTGCGCGCAAACCCGTAATTCGCGCCCGAGGCCATCAGCATCATGTTGTTGGGCCCCGGCGTGATAGACGACGCAAAAGCAAACGCCGTGAGTCCGATCAGAAGTTCCCAGGTCATGGGCGCCTTATGGGTGGCTTTTTGGGCCCGCTGCAAGGGGGGCGGCCTTGGGGGGCAGGGCGCTCCGGTCGCTTTAGGCGGCTTGCCCGCCTGGGGCGGTGGAATTATAGGAACCACCTGAGAACCGAACCATCCTACAATAGGCGGAGGCACCCCATGGCAGGCCATTCCAAATGGGCTAATATCCAGCACCGCAAGGGGCGCCAGGACGCCGCGCGTTCCAAGCTGTTTTCAAAACTGGCTAAGGAAATCACCGTGGCTGCTAAGATGGGTGATCCGGACCCCGAGAAAAACCCGCGGCTACGGCTGGCGGTTAAGGAAGCCAAGGCAAGCTCTGTGCCCAAAGACGTCATTGAACGGGCGATTTCTAAATCCCAGGCCGGCGAAGGGGATGAATACGAAGAAATTCGCTACGAAGGTTACGGCCCCGGCGGTGTGGCTGTAATTGTTGAGGCCATGACCGACAACCGCAACCGCACCGCATCTTCTGTGCGGTCCACCTTCTCGAAATCGGGTGGCAATCTGGCAGAAACTGGGGCTGTGAGCTTCATGTTTGAGCGGAAGGGCATGGTCGTTTATCCAAGTGAGAGCGGCGACGCCGACGCAATTTTTGAGGCCGCGATTGAGGCGGGCGCGGAGGATGTGGAAAGCGCAGAGGACGGCCACACGATTTATTGCGCCGACACCGACCTCAACGACGTGTCAAACGCGCTCGAGGGCGCGCTGGGCGAAAGTCAGACGTCCAAACTGATTTGGAAGCCCACGACCACAACCGAACTGGACCTCGACGGGGCGCAAAAGCTCATGAAGTTGATCGAGACACTTGAAGATGACGACGACGTGCAAAACGTCACCGCCAACTTCGACATTCCCGACGAAGTGATGGCGCAGCTCTAAGATCGCCGGGCGCGATTCGGGCCCGCGCCGAATTGTTGCGCGAGTTGGGATTTCGCTTCGCGAAAATGACCCTGCTCAAAAACTTGTCGTTTTGCCCATGACGCTACGTTTTGCCACGCTTGCGCGGTCAAAAAGCCTGCCCGGCACTTTCGGGTGCGGTTCACATCCGCAAAGAGAACCGGTTTAAGCAGCCGGAGTAAATTGACCCGGCTGCGGGTGGGACAGGCGCGTGGCTGCTTCGGCCGCGCGAACGATAAAAGGAGTGATGGGATGCGCATCGGGACCCCAAAAGAGACGGCGTCCGACGAGGCCCGGGTGGCGATGACCCCCGAGTCAGCCTCGCAGCTGCAAAAGCTGGGCTATGACTGCGTGATCGAGACCGGCGCCGGGCTCGCAGCGCGGTTCTCCGATCAGGATTACGCCGACGCGGGGGTCGAAGTGGTCAAAAGTGCGGCCGTGCTTTGGAAGACCGCGGATGTGGTGGCTAAGGTCCGCCCCCCGTCAGACTCCGAGGTAAAGCGCATGCAGAAGGGGCAGACCGTCATAAGCTTCTTCTACCCGGGCCAAAACGAAAAGCTCTTGGCTGCCGCCAACAAGAAGGGCGCCCACGTCATTGCGATGGATATGGTGCCGCGCATCAGCCGAGCGCAGAAAATGGACGCGCTGAGTTCTATGGCCAACATCGCGGGCTACCGCGCGGTCATGGAAGCCGGCAACAATTTTGGACGCTTTTTCACCGGACAGGTCACCGCCGCGGGCAAGGTGCCCCCGGCCAAGGTCCTGGTCGTGGGCGCGGGCGTGGCAGGTCTGGCCGCCATCGGCGC
>JBCCMR010000096.1:0-9957 GCA_039026255.1 Pseudomonadota bacterium | reverse complement strand
TTGCCCACATCCTGTTCGACGATGATAGCGTAGATCACCAGGATCGCGGACGGCGGGATCAGCGATGCCAGCGTGCCACCTGCGGCCACGACCCCGGCGGCAAACTGTTTGTTGTAGCCGATTTTCAGCATCTCGGGGATTGCGATGCGCGCAAAGACCGCCGCGGTGGCGACCGACGCGCCCGAGACAGCCGCAAAGCCTGCGGTGGCAAAGACTGTGGACACCGCCAGGCCGCCGGGCACCCAGGCGATCCATTTCTTGGCGGCCTCAAAAAGCGCGTTGGTGAGCCGCGCGTAATAGGCCAGGTAGCCGATCAAGATGAACGTCGGGATAAGACTTAGTGCTTGGGCGGACACCTTGGAATGGGGCACCTGGCCCGCGGTTTTCACCGCGATGGTCAGCGCGCGCACAAAGCGGTCAGGATCATAGCCGAACCGCGCCCAGAATATCCAGACCAGCCCGATAAAGCCCGCCATGGCCGCCGCAAAGGCCACGCGCATACCCATAAAGACCAGCACAAGCATGCCGCCCGTGACCCAAAGCCCGATTATGATGTTGTCCATGGCCCGTTCCCTTCTGGCCCTGTGGTCCCGCGCGCGGGACCTATTCCGCCCCGTCGAGCGCGTCTGCTTCGGCTTTGGCCTGTTCGGCGGCGGACTGCACCAGGGGCACCGCCACCGGGTGATCAAGCCCCAGGACAAACGCCCGCCCATAGCCCACAATCTGGATCAGGAGCCGCGCGGCGAGGACCGCGAAAGCGACTGGCACAATCAGCTTTGAGGGCCAGATCGGGATGCCAACGTCGATGGAACTGTCGCGCGAATAAAGCGGAGCGGCCAGGTCAAAAGACCGGTCGAAATGTGCCCAACTTCCCCAGATAAGCGCCGACATGAGCACAAGGATGAGCACGACCATTATTAGCTCCACCAGCCAAAGCACCCGGCCCCTCAGGGCGCCGATAATAATGTCCATGCGGATATGGGTGCCGTCGCGCTGCACGAAGCTGACGCCGAGGATGGCGATGATAGGCATCAGCGCCTCAATATAGTCGACATACCCCAGAAGCGGTGCCGCAAAGAACTTGCGCCCAGTCACGGACCAGACCGCCAGGAACATCAGGCTAAACGCAGCGATGCCCGACAATAGAGCACAAATGCGTTCGATGGGCAAAAGCGCGCGGTCGGCGCGGCTGAGCCAGGAACTGTCTGCCAAGACTGCCGATCCACCGGCCATAGGCCCCTCCCGTTTCTTTTGGGTCTGCGCCCCTTGGGCCGGCCCGGCGGCCTTGCCACCTTATAAGTCGTGGGCCGGGCGGCGGACGCCCGACCGGATTTGTCGGTCAAGGGTCAGATCGGGCGCCAGGGCCCGCGGCCCCGGCGCCAAGGTTGGACCGGATCAGTTGCCGGTTTTGATTTCGGCCAGCTTAGAGGTCACGAGATCGTAAAGCTCTTGCCCAGGAAGACCCGCGGCATTGGCGTCTTCGATCCACTTTGCGTGGATCGGGCCCGCTTTTTCGGCGAAGGCTGCGATCTCGCCCGGGGCGATCTCGACCTTGGTGACGCCCTTTTCCGCAAGCACGCTGTCCCAACGCTCCAAGAGCGCTGCATAGTTGGTCAGGTAGTGGGCAATCGCTTCGTCAATGCTCTCGTCGAGCGCTGCGCGGTGCTCATCGCTGAGGTCATTGTAGGCGTCAATATTGACCACCACCGGGCAGTTCACGGTGCCCGGGTTCAGGTTGGCCGTCCACCAGTCTGCCTGGTTGATGGTGCCAAAGCTCAGGTGCGCGTGCTGGGCAAAAGCCACTGTGTCCACCACGCCTGACTCCATGGCCTGATAAGCCTCGGTCGCTGTAACCGAAGTTGGCACGCCACCCACGGATTTGAACGCCTCGCCTAGACCGCCCGTAGCGCGCACGCGCATGCCGGCAAAATCGGCCAGTTCATCGCGGGGTTCACCGGTGCCAACTAGGTTGTACTGCGGCATAGGCGACGTCATGAGCAGCTTGGCGTTCCACTGCTCCATCTCGGCCACCACTGAGGGGTGATCGTACACCGCGTGGCTCAGCGCTACTTCCTGATCTAGGTTTTCAACCCCTAGAAACGGCAGTTCAAGCACGGTGATCGCCCGATTCTTGTCGCGGTGATAGCCCGCGCAGAACTGGGCCATCTCAAAGGCGCCGATTGAGATGCCGTCAAGGTTTTCGCGGTTCTTAGAAAGTCCGCCGTAGCTGACATTCATGGTGAAGGCGCCGCCGGTCTTGGCTGCGACCAATTCGGCCAGTTTTTCGACGTGCTCGGTAAAGGCGCGGCGTTTGCCCCAGACCGATACGTTCCATTCGGTGGCCATAGCCTCGCTGGCGAAGGCGAAGGCAACGGTGGCCATCAGGGCAGTCTTCAGACCCGTGTGCATTTGGTATCCTCCCAGATATGCGCCCCCGGTGGTCGGGGACTTCGGCGCCACGTTACACAAACCCCCACGCCGCGGCCACGGGCTTTTTTCCCCCCGGCGCAAGCGAGCCGCCGGACCGTCGGACCCACCATTGCCCTGGGCCGTTGGCGCCCGGTGCGGCGTCTTGCCAAGGGGGCCCGATTGAGCGCGCCAGCCTTGCCCCCATGCCCCGGCGCGCGTAATCTTTAAATTCTGCTAGACTGGGGTGATCGGCATGCGTGCTGTAGTTTTTCTGTTTGCGATCTTTGGCCTTGTGGCCTGTACGGAGCCGACGCCTGACACCCAACGCCCCGGGGCCAGCCAGATAGGGTTTCTGCGCAGCACCCAAGCGGGGATCGACAACTATTTCCGGGTCGCTGGGCGGGTGCGCCCGGTGGCCGTACAGGTGTGTCGCCAAATACACGCCAGCCGACCGGCCAGTTTCTGCGATTTTCAGGTCAAAGTGATCCGCAACCCAAACCAGTCCCCAAATGCGTTCCAATCAATTGGCCGCGATGGACGGCCGGTGATATCGTTCAACGTCAATCTCTTGCGCACAGTGCGCAACGATGACGAGCTTGCCTTCATTTTTGGTCACGAAGCTGGACACCAGATCGCCCGTCACCTGGAACAAACGCGCCAAAACCAGATATCGGGCGCGATCCTGGTTGGCATTCTGGTGGCAACCGCTGGCGGTGATGCGTCTTTGGGTGCGGATATCGGTGCCGAAATCGGCGGTCGGAGCTATTCCAAGGCTTTTGAGCTTGAGGCCGACACCATCGGCGTCCACGTAGCCGACCGCGCGGGATATAACGTTCGCGTGGGAGTGCGAACGTTTGACAAACAAACCGGCTCGTCGGCGCTTTTGGCGACCCATCCGCCCAGTTCTGAACGGCGTGCAAGGGTCGAGCGGACAATCCGTCAGATCGAAGCAGCTAAACGGTCGGGCCGCCGGGCCGCGATCACCTGGTAGGGGCACACCTACCGTGGACCAAGAAACCTCGCCGGTAGAACGGTTCTTCGGCTATGGGTCGCTGGTGAATACGGCCACTCACGGCTATGCCGACATACGTCCAGACACGGTCCCTGGCTGGCGCCGGGTATGGGTGCAAAACAGCCGCCGGCCGGTCGCGTTTCTGTCGGTGCACCCGGCCCCTGGCGCCCGGATCGAGGGCCTAACCGCATCCGTGCGCGGCGTGGGCTGGGAAGAGCTTGACCGGCGCGAGGCGGCCTATGATCGGTTGACCCTGCCCGACCCCCACGGCCGGGTGGCGATCTATCGGGCGTCGCCCGCGTTTGTGGCGCCGAGCGACCTGGGGCAGGCGATCTTGCTCAGCTATCTCGACGTGGTGGTGCAGGGGTTTTTACGGGTCTACGGCGAACCGGGGGTCGCCCGGTTTTTTGACACCACCGACGGGTGGACAACGCCGGTGCGCGACGATCGCGCCGATCCGGTCTACCCGCGTGCGCAAGTGTTAACGCCCCAAGAAGCCGCCCTGGTGGATCACCACCTTGGGCGGCTTTCGGTGCGTCTAGTGGGAGGACACAAGAGCTAGGTCAAGATCGCCCAGATCACACCCGCAATCATCGACGCGGTGATGCCCAGACCCAGGTAGACGGCAAACACCCGCGGTTTCACCAGCGCCCAGACGGCGATGGCCGCGGGGATGGAACTGACCGACCCGGCAAGCATGAAGCTCATCGCGGTGCCGGGCGCCATGCCCTGGTCCAAGAGCCCGCCCACCAGGGGCGCAGCGGCGTATCCGTTGAGGTAGGCGGGCCCGCCGATCACCGCGCCAAGGGCAATCGTTCCCAACCCGTCGCCACCCAGCGTAGAACCGATCGTCTCGGCTGGGATGTAGTGGACCATCAGAGCCTCCACCAGGTAGGCAAGCGTGAGCCATTTCAGCAGGAAAACTGCGTTTTCCGCGGCGGTGGTGCGGAACACGGACCGGCGCTCCTCCTCGGACCAAAACCGCCACACGGGCTGGCCTGAAAAGGGTGTCTTGCGGCAGCCGCAGCCGCCCACCGGCGCGTCCTGGCGCAGGGGATCAGCCACAACGCCCGTGGTGCGCGCCAAAAGCATGACCACAGCCCCGCCGAAAAGCCCAAAGGCCACCGCCGCCACGGTCTTGGCCACGGCGAAGTCAAAGCCAAGCGCGCTTGCGGTGATAAAAAACATCGGCGGGTCCATCATAGGAGAACTCAGCCAGAAGGCCATCACTGCCGCCAGGGGCACGCCCATGGCCAAAAGCGCGGCCACAAACGGGATCACCTCGCAGGAGCAGAAGGGCGCGAGCCCCCCCATAAGCGAGGCCAGCACCACCATGCGCACTGGCGCGCCCTGGAAGGCGCGTGCCACCACCGCTTCGGCACCCGAGGCCTTTAGATAGGCCACGGAAGCCACCGCGAAGGCCACAAAGATCGCGGTGTTGGCTAGGGCACCGGCCGCAAAGCCGCTGACCGAGGCCAGGTCCCCGGGCCGCAGCACCGCCACCGCGAATAGGATCGCGAGGCTGGCGTACCAGGCCCGTTCCAGGCGCCAGCGGCGCGGGTTCAGGCGGGCGCTTACATCAGCCATGGTCATGGGCAGTCTCCTCGCTTGGGGTGTGGGCTGCGACACTGGCGTCAGCGCAGCACTGGGTCAGCACAAAGGCCGACAACTGCGCGACCCGGTCATAGGCCACCGACGAACACATTACCGTGCGCCCCCGGCGGGTCTGATCCACCAGCCCCGCCGCGACTAGAAAGCGCAGGTGGTGGGTCAGCGTGGAATTGGCCACCCCCGTCCGATGCGCCAGGTCCCCGGCGGACAGACCCGCGGGCCCGGCGCGCACCAACGTGCGCAGCACCGCCAGGCGCTGTTCGCTGCCCAGGGCCGCAAAGGCCTGGGCCGCCTCTTCAAGGCTCAGATCAGGGGGGGTATCGCCGCGCATCGGCTGTCCTTTCATCAGATCACCAGGGGATGCCCGGCGCCTTAGCATGGGGGCGCAATCCGGGTGGACCGCGCGTGTTGCTTCGATATTTCTATAATCATCGAAATAAAGTCAAGCCCCCATTGCCGCCCCCCGCCGATACGCTATTGATTGGACCATGACCGTCGCTGCCATTGCCCAGAAAATTGCCGCCTGTACGCGCTGTGCGGACCGCTTCGCGGCTACCGCCACGGGGCATGCGCCACGCCCGGTGGTGTGGCTGTCAGATCAAGCGCCGATCCTAATCATCGGCCAGGCCCCGGGAGCGCGGGTACATGCCTCGGGGCGGCCGTTTACGGACCGGTCAGGCGACCGCTTACGGGTCTGGATGGGCGTGGACGAAGCCGCCTTTTACGACCGTCGCCGGTTTGCCATCAAACCCATGGCTTTTTGCTTTCCGGGCTATAATGCGAAAGGCAGCGATCTGCCGCCGCCGACGCTCTGCGCGCGCACCTGGCACGATGCCGCCTTGCGGGCGATGCCCCAGGTGCGCCTGACGCTTTTGGTGGGCGGCTACGCCCAGCGCCAGGTGCTGGGCGCGCGCAACGTCACCGACTGCGTGCGCGCCTGGCGTCGCGTCGCGCCCGAGGTCTTTCCCCTGCCGCACCCGAGCTGGCGCAACACTGCCTGGCTGCGCAAAAACCCCTGGTTCGAAGCCGAAACCCTGCCCGCCCTGCGCGCCCGCATCCAGGAGCTTTTGCCATGACCCCCCTGGCGGAGGCTTTTGCGGCGATGGAGGCCCGTCCCGACGACGACGGCGCGCGGCTTACCTACTATCTGGCGCTCGCGGATACGGACCTATCGCTTGTGCTGAACCGCGACAGCGACGGGGAAACGGCCGACGCGCGCACCATGACCGTGGACGGGGTCGAAACCGCGATGGCCTTCGACGACGATCTGACGCTGGTGGACACCTGCGGCCCGGGGACTGAGTTTCTGGCCGCCTCCGGGCGCCAGATCGCGGCGCTTTTGGCGCCGGCGGGGGTGGGGCTTGCGGTAAACCCGGGCGCCGCAGATACCGCTGTGCTACCGCCCGAGGCGCTGGCCTGGCTCACCCAGACCCTGGCCCAGTCGCCTGAGGCCGCGGCGGCCACACCCGTGGCCGTCCACCCGCCTACGGGCATCCCCGAGGTGGTGGAAAGCGCGCTCGCGCGGCGGCTGACGGGGTTGCCCGGCCTGGCGCGGGCTGGGTGGCTTGTGGCGTTTGACTACGGTGACGGCTCGCGGGGTCATGCCCTGGTGATCGAGGGCGCCACCGCACGCGTCGAAGACGCGCTCGCGGCGGCGCTGTCGGAGGCGCTGGTGTTTTCGGGGGTGGATGCGGGGGTGCTCGACATCACCTTCCCGGCCGAAGACGCGCCCCTTTGGCCCGCCATCCAGCGCCAGGGGCGGCGGCTGGCTTTCCCGGCCGCCGCGGTGCCGCAACCGCCGGGGTCGAACCCCGACGCACCGCCCAAACTGCGCTAGGCGCCCCCGGAAGCCCACTACGATTTAGACTGCGGCGCAAGTTGGGGCACAGGCTCGGGCACAGGCAGCCGGGTGGTAAACTTGATCTCTTCCATGGACAAAAGCGCGGTCACGTTGAAGATTTTCACCTGCGCGATCAACGCCTGATAGAAGATGTCGTAGGCTTTGGCGTTCTGCACCCGCACCTTAAGGATATAGTCGATATCCCCCGCCAGACGGTGGGCCTCCAGCACCTCGGGCCGCTCATGGAGCGTGCGCAGAAAATTCTCCTGCCAAGCGGCGTCGTGCTCGGACGTGCGGATCAGCACAAAGAAACACGCCTCCAAGCCCAGGGCCTCGGCGTCCAAAAGCGTGGTCTGGCCCTTGATAATCCCAGTTTCGCGCATTTTTCGGATGCGGTTCCAGACCGGTGTCTTTGACGCACCTACTTGGCGGGCAATATCGTCGAGCGATTGTGTGGCGTCGCGTTGCAGCTCCGCTAGGATGCGTCGGTCGATCGGATCAAGCATTTCGGTTTCGGCCCCCTTCTTAGAACATTCATTCGCCTCTAGCATCTCTTATACGGAAATCGTTCTTTATTACACTGGATTTCGCGCCAAAATCTGGAACAGTGTTCCCCCAAGGGCTAGCTCTGCCAATCAAAGGAGCCATGCCCATGCAGCATTTCCCAATCTTCGTCGCCGTCGCAGGCAAACGCATCGTCGTGTCTGGCGCTGGGGAGTGTGCCGTGGCCAAGCTGAAGCTGATCCTGAAGACCGAAGCTTTTGTCGAGGTCTACGGGACCGAACCGGCGGCGGATGTGATAACCTGGGCGAAGGCTGGGCGCCTGACCCACCACAATCGGGCGTTCGGGCCCGGCGACGGGGCCGAAGCGGTGCTGTTCTATGGCGCCAACGATGACCCGGACGAGGACGCTCGCGTGGCGGCCATCGCCCGGTCTGAGGGGGTTCTTGCCAACATCGTCGACAACCTGGGCGCCAGCGAGTTCATCACCCCCGCCATCGTTGACCGCGATCCGGTAACCGTGGCCATCGGCACCGAAGGCGCAGCCCCGGTCCTGGCCCGCGACGTCAAACGGCGCGTGGAAGAAATGCTGCCGCCAACGCTTGGACGGCTGGCGCGGATCGGCCAGGCATTTCGCGCCCGGGCCAATGCGCTACCCTTTGGGCGTGCGCGCCGGGCGTTTTGGTCGGACTACTACTTTGGCCGCGGGCCCTGGGCGCTGGCGGACGCGGGTCACGAGGGCGCGCAAGATGCGCTTGAAGACATCTTCCAGGCGCACCTGCACCGAGACGCAAAAAAGGGTCGCGTAGATATCGTGGGCGCGGGTCCCGGGGACCCGGGGCTGATGACCCAGAGGGCGCGGACGCTTTTGCACGGGGCTGACGTGGTGCTCCATGACGCGCTGGTGCCCGATGAAATCCTGGAACTTGCCCGGCGCGAGGCCACGGTGATCTGCACCGGCAAACGGGGGTTCCAGCCATCCATGCGCCAGGAAGAAATCTGCGACCTGATGGTCACCCATGCCCAGGACGGCGCCCATGTGGTGCGGCTTAAAGGCGGGGACCCGGTGGTCTTTGCGCGCCTAGATGAGGAAATGGCGGCGCTTGATGCGGCCGGGATCGACTGGGCCATTGTCCCGGGCATCACGGCCGCGTCAGCCGCGGCCGCTGCAGCGCGCGTGTCGCTGACCAAACGCGGCCGCAACGGCGCGCTGAACCTTTTGACCGCCCACGACGTCAAAGGCTTTGCCGATCAGGACTGGCGCGCGCTGGCGGCGCCGGGCGCCGTGGCGGCGGTTTATATGGGCAAGCGTGCGGCCGCCTTCCTGCGCGGACGTATGATGATCGCGGGCGCCGACGGCGCCATGCCGGTGACGCTGGTGGAAAATGCCAGCCGCGCCGACCAGCGCATCTTTGACACGACGCTCGCCGACCTGCCCGGGGCGGTCGATCCGCTCGACGGGCCGGTGGTGATGCTTTTGGGGCTGGCCCCCCGGCGCGCCGCCAAAGCCATCGCCCAAGTCGAAGCGGAGTTCGCCTGATGCCCAAGAAGTTCACCCCTAAGGTCCTGACTGCGAACGCGCTTTTGGAGGGGGACGTGATCTATTGGTCCCCTAAGGGCGACTGGGTCGGCTGTTTCGAAGACGCCGCCTATTTCGACGACGAAAGCGCCGCGACAGACGCGCTCGCCCAGGCGGAAACCCAGCAGGACCGCATCGTGGGCCCCTACTTGGCCGACGCCCGCTGGCAAGATGACCACCCCGAACCGGCGCATTTCCGCGAGGATTTTCGCACCACCGGTCCGTCCAACTACCCCCACGGCAAACAGGCGGAATTCTAAGCAATGTACCGATACAACGACTTCGACCACGACTTCGTGGCGGCGCGCACCGCGCAGTTCCGCGCCCAGGTGGAGCGCCGCATCGACGGATCGCTGACCGAAGATGAATTTAAACCCCTGCGTCTTCAAAACGGGCTCTACCTGCAGCTGCACGCCTATATGCTGCGCGTGGCGATCCCCTACGGCACCCTGCGAAGCGCGCAAATGCGCCAGCTGGCCATGATCGCCGAGCGCTGGGACAAGGGCTACGGCCACTTCACAACGCGCCAGAACATTCAGTTCAACTGGCCCAAACTGCGCGACGTGCCCGATATTCTGGAAGCCCTGGCCGCGGTCGAAATGCACGCCATCCAAACAAGCGGCAACTGCATCCGCAACGTGACAGCCGACCACTTCGCCGGGGCCGCCGCGGACGAAATCGAAGATCCGCGTCCCACGGCCGAGCTTTTGCGCCAGTGGTCCACCGACCACCCAGAATTCGCGTTCCTGGGCCGCAAGTTCAAAATTGCGATCACCGGCAGCCCCACGGACCGCGCCGTAACGAGCGCCCATGATATCGGCCTGCGTATGGTACGTAACGACGCCGGAGAGCCGGGCTACGAGGTGCTGGTGGGCGGCGGCCTGGGTCGCACGCCGATGATCGGGAAGGTGATCCGCGGCTTTCTGCCCAAGGCCGATCTCTTGCCCTATGTGGAAGCGATCCTACAGGTCTACAACGTCCTGGGCCGGCGCGATAACAAGTACA
>JBCCMR010000095.1:0-10033 GCA_039026255.1 Pseudomonadota bacterium | reverse complement strand
GTCGTTTCGCACAGCTTTGGCCTAAGACGCTGGAACCACTCAGTAAAACGAGCGCTTGCGTAAGCCCCTTTTCGGCCGCGGCGCGACTGAAATGCTGCTTCTTGGGACTGCGTTACCGGGATACGGGGCGCGTCGCTTTAAGCTTTTATCCGGCGTTGACTTTTTCGGCTAACACATCGTCCGACACGTTGGCTTCGTACTGGGCAAAGTTCTCCATGAACATGCGCACAAGGTCTTGGGCTTTGGTGTCGTAGGCATTTGGGCTGTCCCAAGTGCGGCGGGGATCGAGCAAGATATCCGCTACGGCAGGGCACGACATAGGCACCTCAAAGCCGAAGTTGTCGTCGCGCCGAAAATCACCCCGCGCCAGGGTTCCGTTCAGGGCCGCAGCAAGGAGCGCGCGCGTCGCGCGAATAGGCATGCGCGACCCCTCTCCATAGGCCCCCCCGGTCCAGCCCGTATTCACCAGCCAGCATGTGGCGCCGCTTTCAGCAATCTTGGAACGCAAAAGCTCCCCATAAACCTCGGGTCGGCGCGGCATAAAAGGCGCGCCAAAGCAGGTCGAGAATGTGGGCTGCGGCTCGTTCACGCCCCGCTCTGTTCCTGCGACCTTTGAGGTGAAGCCTGACAAAAAGTGGTACATTGCCTGCGCTGGCGAAAGCCGCGCGATCGGCGGCAGCACTCCGAAAGCGTCGCAAGTCAGCATCACGATATGCTTGGGCACTCCGCCCATGGCACTCGCGGACGTGTTCGAGATGTAGTGGAGCGGGTACGCACAGCGCATATTTGCCGTCAGACTGTCATCCTCAAAATCGAGCGCCTTCGTGAAGGGATCGTAGACCATGTTTTCAATGACGGTTCCAAACTTACCGGTGGTCGCGTAGATCTCGGGCTCTGCCTCGGGGCTCAGGCTGATGGTCTTGGCGTAGCAGCCGCCTTCAAAGTTGAAGGTGCCGTCGTCGGACCAGCCGTGTTCGTCGTCACCGATCAGAACCCGGCCTGGGTCCGCCGAAAGCGTGGTCTTGCCGGTGCCCGAGAGCCCGAAAAAGACCGCCACATCGTCTGGGTCCTCGGGGGCATGGTTGGCCGAGCAATGCATCGGCATGACGCCCTGGTCTGGAAGAAGATAGTTCAGAAGCGAAAACACCGATTTTTTGTTCTCGCCGGCGTATTCCGTGCCCCCGATCAGGATGAGCTTGCGTTCGATGGAAATCGCGATGACCACGTCCGACCGGCATCCGTGCCGGTCCGGATCGCTGTTAAACGACGGGCAGTTGATCACCGTGAACTCTGGCTCGAATGTGTCGAGCTCGTCCACCGCCGGTCGCCGGAGCATGTGGCGAACAAAAAGCGAGTGCCACGCCAGTTCGGTGATTACGCGCACATTAAGCTGATATTTTTGGTCCGCGCCGCCGAAAAGGTCCTGCACGAAATAGTCGCGCCCTTGCATATGGGCGAGCATGTCCTGGTAGAGCCGATCAAACGCCGCCGGTTCCATAGGCGGGTTGTTTTCCCACCAGATGGTGTTTTGAACACTTACCTCTGACACCACAAACTTGTCTTTTGGCGACCTGCCGGTGTATTTCCCGGTGTTCACAAGCATCGTGCCGCCTTGGCCCAGGTCTCCTTCGCCCCGGGTGAGCGCCATCTTCACCAGCGCCTCTTCCCGCAGGTTGTAGTGGGCATTTGCGACCCCTGAGATACCGGTTTTGTCCAGTGTGCGGTTCGGGTTCACGCGCCCTTGATCCATGGGAAGTCTCGCTCTGGCCTTTGCGCGTGTCGTCGCGCGTATCGTTGATGTCGCTTATGAACGCCTATGGGCCGCCCAGGCCCACGGCACGCCCCCTATACCACCCAAGCGCCCCGGGGGAAGGCACCCGTGGGCGCAATATCGCGCAGTTAACGTTAACAAACGGTGACCCAAGACTGGGGGAGTGTGACTCAAAGGACAAACTTGGGAAAAATTGTGACGATAATTTGGCTGGGCACCCGCAATAAAGTTTGATTCCTTAACCAAGCGCCCCCTATGCCTGTGCAATAACAATAAAAACCACAGGCAAGTTTCGAGGGCAGCCATGGCGAAAATCGCGTTGGTCGATGACGACCGCAATATCCTGACTTCTGTTTCTATGACGTTGGAAGCAGAGGGCTACGATGTATCAACCTATAATGACGGACTTCAGGCGCTCAACGCCTTCACGGATGAGCTGCCCGATATGGCCGTGCTCGACATAAAGATGCCGCGTATGGACGGGATGGATCTGCTTAGCCGACTGCGCCAAAAAACCGACATGCCCGTGATCTTCCTGACCTCTAAAGACGACGAAATCGACGAGGTGCTGGGCTTGCGGATGGGGGCAGACGATTACGTGCGCAAGCCGTTTTCCCAGCGGCTGTTGGTGGAACGTATTCGCGCGATACTGCGGCGCCAGGACGCTAAGATCAGCGATGCTGGCAAACCCGCGGAAGAGCAGAGCGAGAACCTGATTGAGCGGGGCGAATTGACCATGGACCCGCTGCGCCATTCGGTGACGTGGAAGGGCTGTTCTGTCAACCTGACCGTGACGGAGTTTCTGCTGCTTCAGGCGCTTGCTTCGCGGCCCGGTTTTGTGAAGTCCCGCGACCAGCTGATGGATGTGGCGTATGATGACCAGGTCTATGTGGACGATCGCACTATCGACAGCCACATCAAGCGCCTGCGCAAAAAGATGCGATCTGTGGACTCGGAGTTTTCGGCCATCGAAACACTCTACGGCATAGGTTACCGGTACACGGAATGATCTGATGGTCGCCATGCCCGAAGATCACGTGGCGACGGACCCGCGCGGGGGCCGGGGACTGTCGCTTAAAGCGGTCGGTAAAGCGGTGGGGCTGACGGGCATCACCGATCCGATCAAACGTTTGGGTCTGACGCAGGTGGCGCGGGTGCGCACCTCGCCCCTGGCCCGACGCATCATCACCGTAAACTTGCTGGCGCTCTGCGTGCTTTTGGTGGGTATGCTCTACCTAAACCAGTTCCGCGGCGGGCTGGTCGTGGAAAAACAATCCTCAATGCTTATCGAGTCAGAGCTTTATAGCGACGTGCTTTCCGCGCGGCTGACTGACGAACGCACCTTCGGGGGCGCTCTTCTCGGCGATTTGCCGGTGAGCGCGGGCCTCATTACCCGCGTTTATGATCCCGAACTTTCAGTGGTGGCCGAACAGCAAGGTGTGACGCCGGAGTATGCTCAGCGAAGCGGGATCGTGGCTGCGGCCTCCCGAGTGCTGGATATTATGCCGAGCCTGCGGGCGGCGTCAGGCCAGGTGTCGCCCATATCCGAGCGATTTTTTGCAAAAGAGCTGGCGCAAAGCGCGCTTTCAGGGACTGAGTTGATCCGGCGGGCCACAACCCAGGCAGGCGACACAGTCTTGGGGGTCGCCCGTCCGGTTCTTGTGGACGGCAAGCTCCACGGGGCGGTGGTGCTGACCAGCCAACCAGGCTTTCTCGACGGGCTTTTGCGCAATGAACAGCAGGACGTGCTGCGGCTTTTCCTGCTGGCTGTGGCGGTGTCGGTGCTTTTGTCGGTGGTTTTGGCAAACACTATCGCCAATCCGATTTCGGACCTGGCCCGCGCGGTTGAGGCGGGCACGACGCGCGAAGGGCGCGCTGAAGAGCCTGCGCGCGTGCGTATCCCCGACCTGACCGGCCGCCCGGACGAAATCGGTCGCCTGAGTCGGGCCATGCGGGACATGACCGCTGCCCTTTATGACCGGATCGACATGAACGAGGAGTTCGCCGCCGACGTCGCCCACGAGATCAAGAACCCGCTCGCATCGCTGCGATCTGCGGTCGAAACTCTTCGTATCGCGCCCGAAGGCGATGGCCGCCAGCGGCTTTTGGACGTGATCGAACACGATGTCCGGCGGCTTGACCGGTTGGTGAGTGACATCTCGAACGCGTCCCGGCTCGACGCGGAATTGGTTAAAGAAGAGGAAGAGACCTTTGACTTGACCCTGATGTTAGAACGGATCGCGGATTTCCACCGCTGCGAGGCAGAGGAAAAAGACGTCGAACTGATCTGGAGCGCCCCGGAGGCGCCGATCCGTTTCAACGGGCTTGAAGCGCGCTTGGCCCAGGTTTTTGTGAACCTGATCTCAAACGCGATCAGCTTTTGCGACACCGGCGATGCGGTGCGGCTTTGGGCGCGCGAACGGGAAGGCCGCGTGCTGATTGTCGTGGAGGACACCGGCCCGGGCATACCCGACGAAGCGCTCACCAAAGTGTTCAAACGCTTCTACTCGGAACGCCCAGACCACGATTATGGCAACAATTCGGGCCTGGGGCTGTCGATCTCGAAGCAGATCGTCGAAGCCCACAAAGGTGTGATCTGGGCCGAAAACATCCGCCCCAGGGACGCCGATCCCGATACACCCCCCGCTGGCGCCCGCTTTGTTGTGGGGTTGCCCATCTGATGGCGCGGCGTCCTGGATCGACGCGTAGCCGGTGCGCATAGAAACATCCCCCGCCCACGGCACCGCTGTTTGCGCGCACGGGCGGGGGTTTTTCTTGGTGGGACCCTCGGGCAGCGGAAAATCAGCAACTGCCCTGGCTATGATGGCGCTAGGCGCAGGGCTTGTGGCCGACGACCAGGTCCTGCTGACCGCCGCGTCAAACGGCACGGTGACAATGGCCGCCCCTGCCGCCATCGCCGGGCAGATCGAGGCGCGCTACCTGGGCATTCTAGCCGCAGACACGGCCGCCGCGCCGCTCAATTTTGTGGTCGACTTGGGAACACGACCCCCAGCGCGCCTGCCTACCCCGGCTGAGGCGGTTGTGCTGCAATGCAGAATGCCCTTGATCTATGCCCGCGATGTGGCCCACCTTGCCCCTGGACTGATACAGATGGCCCGGGCCGGGCGAATAAGTTGACCTGCCTAAAGACAAACACAAGCCGGTGACCGCTCTTTCCCGCGGTGACCACAACACCTACCTCTCCGGCAGGCACCATGGCGACCGAAACCCAGAAATGTAGCATCGTACTTGTGACCGGACCTTCGGGGGCCGGGCGATCCACTGCGATTGATGTCTTCGAAGACCTGGGCTTTGAAGCGATCGACAACATGCCGCTGGCGCTTTTGCCGAAGCTTACCGCAGGCCCGCCGCCCGGGCGTCCGATTGCCCTGGGCATCGACGTGCGCACCCGGGATTTTTCGGTGCAAAACATCCTCGAGGCGCGGGAAATGTTCACCGCAAGCGATGCTTTTGAAACGGCGCTGTTGTTCTTGGACTGCTCTACCGATGCTCTGTTGCGGCGGTATTCCGAAACCCGGCGCCGTCATCCAATGGCCCCTGATGATGCCCCTATCCGTGGTATAGAGACCGAACATTCGCTTTTACGTGCGCTCCGGTCCCGGGCGGACGTGCTGATCGACACGACCGCGCTTAGCCCGCACGACCTCAAGGGAGAGATCACGCGGCTTTTTGGTACGGCCCAAAGCCCGGGCCTTGCGTTAACCATTCAGTCTTTTTCCTACAAGCGCGGGGTGCCGCGGGGAATTGACATGGTTTTGGATTGCCGCTTTCTTCGCAATCCATACTGGCAACCGGGCCTGCGCGCAGGGACCGGGCTCGACCCGGCGGTGCGCACGCATGTGACGGGCGACCCGCTCTTCGGCGCCTTTTTCGCGCAGCTTCGGGACCTGTCGCTTTTGCTATTGCCCGCCTACCGGGACGAAGGCAAAGCGCATTTCAGCATTGGCCTGGGATGCAGCGGCGGGCGCCACCGGTCAGTGACCACTGCCGAGGCGCTGGCTTCGGCCCTGCGCGGCGAAGGCTGGCAGGTTTCGGTCCGGCACCGGGAACTGGAACGGCAGGGGGTCGCACGGTCGACGCCCGACGAAACATGCGTTGCACCGGCGGCGCCAGAAGGGAAACGCGCGTGATCGGTATCGTCATCGTGGCCCACGGGGGGCTGGCGAAAGAGTATAAAGCCGCAGCGGAGCATGTGCTGGGCAAGCTCGACCAGATCGTGGCGATCCCGACGCTTGCTGAAGAGGACCGTGCTGCCAAACAGTCCGAGATCTGCGCTGCAGCCGACAGTGTCGACCGGGGCGAAGGGGTTGTTGTGGTGGTCGATATGTTTGGGTCATCGCCGTCGAACCTGGCGCTGAAGGCGTGCACGGGCTCCGGGCGGCGCATCATGTACGGCGCCAACCTGCCGATGCTTGTGAAACTGGCCAAAAGCCGGCATCTGCCGCTTGATAAGGCGGTTGAACTGTCGGTCGCAGCAGGCAAAAAATACATCAACGCCAGCAACGGGTTACAAATCCCGTAATCGGGGGACCGGCGATGATCCAAAACCTGGAAATCCTCAATGAAAAGGGGCTACACGCCCGCGCTTCGGCTAAATTTGTCGAGTGTGTCGAGAGCTTTGACGCCGCCTGCGTGGTGTCAAAAGACGGCATGGAGGTCGGCGGAGATTCGATCATGGGTCTCATGATGCTGGCCGCTTCAAAAGGCTGTACGATTGGTGTAGAGACCACGGGAAACCAAGCGGCGGAATTGGGCAACGCCCTGCGCACGCTGGTCGCGGATTGCTTCGGGGAAGGCAAATGAGCCAGGCTGACACCTCTGACCAGAACCTGGTCCTCGAAGCGACCGGGGGCGATGCGCCCTATGATCCGGCTGATTTAACCTACGCCAGCAGTTTCACAAGTCCTTGGAAACGCGGTATCATTCGGGTGATAGAAAACCTGACCGGTCGCTACAAACTGCTTCTTCTTATCCGCAAGTGGGAACGGGACGCGAATCGCAACCCCGACTTCTGGCGGTCTGTGCTTGATAAGCTTGAAATTGACCTGACGACGCCTGCCGATCAGCTGGCGCGCATCCCTGGGACCGGTCCTCTGGTAGTGGTGTCCAACCATCCACACGGGCTGATCGACGGGATTGTCATGGCACACCTGCTTAGCCACGCGCGCGATGATTATAAAATCTTGACCCGGGCGCTTTTGTGCCATGTGCCGCGGATTGATAAGTACCTATTGCCGGTCAGCTTTCCCCATGAGCCCGGCGCCATTCAGACCAACATCCGCATGCGCCAAGAGGCCATTGCCCACTTAAGGGACGGCGGCTGTGTTGCGCTTTTCCCTGCGGGCACGGTCAGCACAGCCGAGCGTTGGTTCGGGGAGGCGAGCGATCCGGATTGGCTGCCATTCACTGCCAAGATGATCCGCCAGACTGGGGCGCGAGTGCTGCCTGTGTTTTACCAAGGACAGAATTCGCGGGCGTTCCAGATTGCGAACAAGCTGTCGACGACACTTCGTCAGAGCTTGCTTCTGCACGAAATTAAGCATGCAATGTACAAAGCCCAAGCGCCCATCGTGGGTGATGTGATCGACCGCGATGTGCTTAACACCTATGCAAAAGACGGGCCGGGGCTTATGAAATTCCTCAAGGAAAAGACCTACGCGCTCAAGCCGGTCTAGGGGTCACCGTTTCGCAGCCCGGTCAGTCGCCAAGCGCGATGCCTTCGCGCCGGGGATCCGCCCCGCCCAACAAACCGTCGCCTGTGATTGAAATGCCATGAAGCCCGGAGGTTAGCGTCCGCACGGCGGTTTCGTAGCCCAGGTCCGTCAGGGCAGGGATTAAAGCTTCGGCGGCAGTGGCCTCTTCAACTTCGTAGGTGCCGAACCGGTTGGAGAGGTGCGGCAGGTCGATCGCGGCTTGCACGCCCAGACCCCAGTCTAGGTGGGCCACGATAGTCTTGGCCACGTAGCCGATGATCCGACTTCCGCCGGGCGAACCGATCACCAGTATCGGGCGCCCATCCCTAAGCACAATCGTAGGCGACATCGACGACCGGGGGCGTTTTCCCGGGGCTACGGAATTGGCGATAGGAATGCCGTTCCGGTGGGTGCGGAACGAAAAATCTGTAAGCTCGTTATTTAGGATGAATCCCGCCGCCAGAAGCCGCGATCCGAAGATGTTTTCGACGGTTGTGGTCATGCTAAGCGCGTTGCCGTAGCTGTCGACGATGCTGATGTGGGATGTTGATGGAAGCTCGATGCTCTCGTCGTCCGCGCGGCTGTGGTCCCAGCCCGGTTGGCCCACAGGCGCAACCGTCAATGCCCTATCGGTCGCCAGCAACGACGCCCGGGAGCGTAGGTAATCTGGCGCGAGAAGGGCCTCTTGGGGTACCGGCACAAAATCGCTGTCGGCCATGTAACGGCCGCGGTCCGCGAAGGCGAGCCGGGACGCATCGCCAAAAAGGCGCCAGGCATCGGGGCTGTCGGGGCCAAGCGCGGCAAGGTCAAACGGCTCCAAAAGACCGAGTATTTGGCCAACCGTTAGCCCGCCCGATGACGGCGGGCCCATGCCGCACACCCGGTGGCCGCGGTACGGGACACAGACGGCCGCACGCTCCTTCACGCGGTAGATTGCCAGGTCCACGGGGGCAAGAAGGCCCGGCGTTGGCGCGCCTTGGACCGCGGCGACTATAGCCTCGGCGATGGGTCCGCGGGCGAAGACGTCGGCGCCGTCCCGCGCTAAGGCACGCAGGGTTTCAGCGTAGGCCGGGTTGCGCAGGGTGCTGCCCACTGCCCGCGGTTGGCCGTCCGAGGTCAGAAAATAGGCTGCGGTGGCCGGTTGCGTTGCCAGGCGTTCCCGGTCGAAGGCGATCATGTCTGCGAGACGGGGTGAAATGGCAAAGCCCCCATCTGCTAGGGTGATCGCCCGTTCAAAAAGCGTGTCCCATTGCGCGCGGCCCCAACGGGCGTGGGCCGCAGCCATCAGGTGGGGCGTGGCGGGCACGCCAACGGACCGCCCCCCCACGACGGCGTCAAAAAAGCCCAGCGGTTCGCCGTTCGGCGTCTGAAAAAGCCGCGGTGTCACAGCGAGCGGCGCGGTTTCGCGCCCGTCTAGGGTGGTCACCGTGCCGGTTTGCGCGTCGTACCAGATCAAGAATGCGCCGCCGCCCAGGCCCGAAGATTGCGGTTCAACCAACCCAAGGACTGCCTGAACCGCGACCATGGCATCAGCGGCCGTGCCGCCACGGGCCAAGATTGCGGTGCCGGCCTCAACAGCCAATGGGTTGGCGGCGGCAACCATATAGGTCCTTGCGCGGGTGTTTCTCCCCGCGTTCCGCGTGTCGAAGGCAGCCATGGCGTCCGGGGAGACAAAAGGCGCAAAAAACGGCTCCGTGGAGGCGGGGTTTGCCCTTGTGAATGCAAGAGCCAACAGCAAGATCAGGGTTGCCCTAAAGCGCATTGTCGCCTCCGCTTGGATTTTGTCTGACTTACCTTATGGGGCGTCAGCGGGTTGGGGCAACCTGGCGGTTGGTTTGGATTTATGGCGCCGCTATCTGCCAAAGCGGGCCAAACGCTTTATAGTGTATCGCCTCCAGCACCACCGCGTTTGTGTTCAACGCCAGCACATCGTTCAGTTCGCCCGATGCTTCATAACGGCCTGCATACCAACCGCCGTCGGTCGCAAGATCCGCCAATTGAGTGAGTGCCTGCGCGGTGTAGTCCGTGTCGTAAAGCGCATTCCAGGCGAATGCGGCTTTAAGCGACACCGTGCGCATGTCGGGATGGTGTTCCCCGGATTCCGTCACGACCGCCCAGGGTCGCCCGTTGCTAAAAACGGAATTATAGACAAAGCGTGGTGCCCGGTCGAGGTGATCTTCGCTCACCAGGGTGAGGTGACCTTCCCGGCGAAATCTGGCCTCCTGGGCGCGATAGACCGCGGTGGCCAGGCGGGCACTTTCGGCGTCAAGGCCAAGCTCAAGCCCCTGAAGCATATAAGGTTCGCTCAAGGTTGGGGTGATCGACCCGAAAGAGTTGTGGTCGCGCCGGTCGCTGGGCACATCAACGCCCGCAGCCCGGCGCCAGTCGATGATCCGCGCGGCAGACATCGCGGGGATCACATCAAGCCCCCATAGGGCGCTTGCCCGGGCGCCATACTGCTCGTACCCGATGCGACCTTCCTGCAGGTAGCGGGTTTCGCCGTTTTCGCGCGTGGCGCCGGTTAGTTCTCCATCTGCGGCCATGGCCG
>JBCCMR010000094.1:0-10060 GCA_039026255.1 Pseudomonadota bacterium | reverse complement strand
TCGTTGCCGTCTTCGCCATAGACCTCGTCGTCGCCCAGATTCGAGGTGACAGTGTCGTCGCCTTCGCCCGCCCAAACGATATCGTCATCGGCCGCTTCTCCGTCGAAGACTGCGTCGCCCGCGTCGATCTTGTCGCCCTCGGGGTCGTCGTCGTAGGCCGCATCAATCACGTCGCCCTGGTCGGTGCCGTCGACCACGCCATCAAGCTCCGGCACGGGGGTGCCGATGAAGTTTTCGATCTCGGTGAAATCGAAGCTGTCTTTGACGCTGCCGTCGGGGTTTAAGAGCTCGACCGTGCCGTCTTTGCCGTTCCCGTTCGAGTCGTCCCGCAGGTTTGTGAAGCGGAAGGGCCCCACCCCCGACAGATCAAGCGTGTCATGGTCATCGCCCGCGCTGCCCCCGTCCACACGGGTGTCTTCGGCGTCTGCCACGATAAGATCGGCGTCAGCGCCGCCGAAGATCTGGTCCGCGCCTGCGCCGCCGGTCAAAACGTCTGCGCCCTCCTGGCCGAAAACTTCGTCGTCGCCGTCGCCACCGTCGATCGTGTCGCCGAGGTCGGTGCCCTCGGCCACAGGGGTCACGTCAAAGTAGACGTCGGTGAAGTTCACGCCGGTGTTGTGGCCGCCGTCCTGGTCATGCTCGATCAGGATGCGCGAAACGGGACCAGAGATATCCACGAGGATCGAATAGTTGCCGCTGGTGTCAGGCTCATACCCGCCCTGGCTGTCGGCGGTGTCGGCGCCGAACTGGCCATCGGTGTCGATCAGCGTGAGCTTGGCGCCCCCGGTCAGGTCGACGTTGATCGGGTTGCCGTCCACGTCGAAGGCGGTGACCTTAACCACCCCGTCGCCGTCGATGTCGTTGACGCGGAAGGACACGTTGGTGACCGGGCAGTCGAACTCAAGCATATAGTCGCCTTCGTTGCCTTCGCCGCGCAGTTCCGAATAGCCGGACGAATGGGCATTCACCGGGTCGCCGTCGGCGACAATCGAATGCACCTTCTGTTCGTCGGTTTCAAACTGGGTGATGGCGTCGCCCGATTCCCGCAGGATTGAGAAAGTGACGTTGGCGTTGCCGGTGTCCTGGCTAAAGCCGTCGGTGTCGGCGTTGTTGGCAAAACCCGGCGCCTTCGACCATTCGAAGCTTTCGCGGAAGGTTTCGCCCGGGGCGGGTCCGTCGGGGTCAAAGCCGCCGTATATAACGTCGTCTTCGCCGCCGCCGTCCATGCTGTCGGCGCCTGCGCCGCCTACCATCAGGTCGTCGCCCCCGCCGCCTTCTAAGGTGTCGTCGCCCGCGTCGCCCAAAAGCGTGTCGTGGCCGTCCTGGCCGCGCACCGTATCGTCGCCGGTGCCGCCGAAGGCCGTGTCATTTCCGCTGCCGCCTTCGACCAGGTCGTTGTCGGCGCCCCCCTTCAAGAAGTCATCGTCCCCTTCCCCGAAGAGCATGTCTTTGCCGGAGCCGCCAAACAGGCTGTCGTCGCCCGATTGACCATGCATCCAGTCCATGTCGCCTTCGCCCCGGGCGATGTCGTTGCCCGACCCGGTCCAGATTTCTTCCCGGCCTGCGCCGCCGAAGACGTCGTCGTCACCCGCGCCGGTTAATACGACGTCATTGCCGCCGCCGGCGATCACGATGTCGTCGTTCGGGGCCTCACCGGGCAAAAGCGCGTCGCCCGCGTCGATCCGGTCGCCTTCGGGGTCACCGGTGTAATTAAGGTCGATGCGCTCGCCCGCGTCGGTGCCTTCGACGATCCCGTCGAGCTCGATGGGCGTAGCGAAGGCGATATTATCCACTGCGCCCGAGCCCTTGAGCACGATATCCATGCGCGCGACACCGTCCACATCGATCACAAGCTCGGACTGCTTGTTGTTGCCGTTGGGCGGGATCGGCACGGACTTGATCAGGTTGCCGTCCGCATCCCACAGCTTGACCGAGCCGCCCTGCTCTTCGATGTCCAGAAGCGTCAGCGACTTCACCAGCGCCGGGTCGTCGAAGTAAAAGCAGACCACGCCGCCGCCGGCGTTATCGTCGGGGTCGTGGCTGTCGCCGTCCTCCGAGATGATCAGTACCTTACCCAGGTTCGACGTGGCCAGATCATGGTCACCGCCCGTGGGCTTGGCCGTGTCGAAGACCATGGCCGGGTTTTTGTCATTGGGCGTATCGATGCGGACCCCAAGCGACGCGTACTCGTCATCCAGGATCGTCCCCCGGGCCTGATCGTTGAAGTCGATCAAACGGTGGTCGTACTTGGTCATGGCTTGGGTCCTTTCGGCAGCGGCGCCCCGAGCAGTCAGAGCACCGACGTTTGGATCTCTCAGCGCCCCTCAGCGCAATTATTACGGGTCCGGCCCGGGCTCTGATGGCTTAGGTCCGGAAACAGGTTGTGCGGCCGCCCTGGTAGAGACGTCCGTTTCAGCGACGTCGGGCGTCGCCCAGCCGGGTAACCGGCACTAGGATGCTTGGCTTGGCAGGCTTGGTTTTCATCCCCGTCACACTCACTCGTTACGCATTCGCTCAGACCGTCAAACAGGACGGACTACCCATTACTTTTCGGGACCCCGGCTGCAGGACCGGATGCCACGACACCCCCAAAATCCATAAGCCTCAGGGTTTGATTGAAAACAAACGAATTCTCTAAAATTAACGCTGAAAGCGTAGGAATTGGGCGGTTTTTGGGCGAATATTTCAAATTTCACCAGAACAGTCGGCGGGGGTCCTAGGGCTTTGTTATAAAGCTGTGAACAATGCCACATTTGCGCCGCAGAGTTGTGGCGAAGGCGTGGCAGGCAACATGCGATTCGAATTTCAACTGGGGATTGATGCGACCTTTAAGTCACTATCCTGTAGCGGCATGCGACGCCTAGGCAGGCTCTAGCCGCCCAACGGGCTGGATTTGGTCGGGTCCGGTCAGAGGCAGCGCCAAGCGGAACACGGCGCCGCCCGCCCCGCCTTCGTAAGACAAGCCCCCACCCAAGCGGCGCATGATCTCGCGGCTGATCGGCAGGCCAAGTCCCGCCGACCCGGAGGCCACACGACCCGACAGTTTTGAAAATTTTTCAAAAATCAACTCGATGTCGCTTGGGTGAACACCACGCCCATTGTCGCCGACGTCTATGGTCACCGCGTCGCCGACCTGCTCCACGCTGATGGACACCTCGGGCTTCTCTGCACCGCCATGTTTAAGGGCGTTGGTGATCAGATTGATAAGCACCTGTCCGAGCCGGTCCGCATCCGTGTGAAGCCGTATCCCCTCTGCCCTCCGGTCGCGTAAGATCCGCGCGCCCCGCTCGCTGACGTGGGCTTGGGTGGTACGCAGCGCTCGGTCGATCACGGCACCAAGGGCCACATCTTCTAGGTCCAGCTGTACGCGCCCATTCTCCATAAAGCTCAGGTCAAGGATATCGTCCAAAAGCCGGGTTAAACGGATGCTTTCCTCGTGGATGACCCCGGCAAACCGGTTGAGTTCGTCAGCGCTCAGCCCATCACCGTCGCGAAGGATCTCGGCGAAAGCCCGGATTGATGTCATAGGGGTGCGCAACTCGTGGCTGACCTGACTTAGGAATGTATCCTTCTGGGCCCCGAGGGCGCGCAGTTTTTCGTTAGCGCTGCGCAACTCTCGCGCGGTGGCGGAAAGCTCCGCGCTTTGGGTTTCCAAACGTTGGGAATACTCCATGATCTGCGCGGTTTCGTCGGCCACTGCGATCATATCTTCAAATGACACCTGGGCACCGCCGGTGGCCTGGACCATCATAGCGTGGGCAGTGGCTGCACCGACTGACCCGGCCAGTTCACGCTCTAAGCGGTCCAGGAACGCGTCCGTGGGTTCTGGCAAACCGCTGCGGCCTTGGGCACGGGCGGTTGTGTTAAAAAGCGCGATGCCTTCCTGGCGCCCCAGAATGCGCTGCGCCAAAACCAAAAGATCTTCCATCGGCTGATCGGTGCGCAAGGCCGCCCGTGGTCCAGCCCCGCCGAAAACCTGCACAAACTGTGCTGATTGCACTCGCTCCAGGGGGCGCGGCTCTGACAGGAGCGACACCGCAACAAAGACCGTGGCATTGACCCCAAGGGACCAGAAAACCGCATGCACCAGGGGGTCGGCGATGCCCACACCCAAAAGGTCTTGGGGTGCCAGCCAGGCAACGCCCCAGGGGCCGCTCTCGATCACCGACTGTGTCAGCAAGAAAGCCCCGTCAAACGATGGCAGAAAGAGCGTGTACGCCCAAAGAGTAAACCCCGTCAAAAGCCCGGCCATGGCACCCGCCCGGGTCGCGCCTGTCCAAAAGAGCCCACCCAAAAGCGCAGGCATCACCTGCGCCACCCCGAGGAATGCAATCAGACCGATAGACGCCAACGCGCCCGTCCCGCCGGTGACCTGAAAGTAAAAATAGCCCAGCGCCAGCACCCCCCCGATGCTAAGGCGCCGCGCCTGAAGTAGCACCACGCGCACGTCGTCACCCACCGGGTTACGCGCCGGGTTTGCCCGCAACCAAAGCGGTAAAACGATGTGGTTAGATACCATCGTCGAAAGCGCAATCGCCGCCACAATCACCATGGACGTGGCGCTGGAAAACCCACCGAGAAACGCCAAAGCTGCCAGTTCGCTTTGCCCCTGGGACAGCGGGATTGTCAGCACAAAGAGGTCCGGATTGGCGCCCGCCGGCATCACCGCCATGCCCGCGATAGCGATAGGCAGAACAAAAAGGCTCATTAAAAAGAGATACGCTGGGAAGGCCCAGCTAGCTGTGGCCAGGTGCGCCTCGTGACTGTTTTCGACTACGATCACCTGGAACATACGTGGCAGACAGATGATCGCGCAGCCCGCCAAGAATGTGACCGTGACCCAGCGCCCTGAAAAAATATCACCGGCGCGTAAAAGGTCCGGGTCCATGCGCGCGAAGATATCCGCGGGGCCAGACGCCACCCCCCAGACCACAAAGACGCCCACCGCCAGAAGCGCCAGAAGCTTCACGACTGCCTCCAGCGCGATCGCCATTACGACGCCGTTGTGCCGCTCATTGGTGTCAATGCTGCGCGTGCCGAAGATGATCGTGAACACCGCCAGCCCCACAGCCAGCCAAAAGCCCGTGGCGGTCTGGGACGTGGGTTGGCCGGCGGCCTCGGCGAAGACGGCGAAGCTCAGGCTCATGGATTGCAGTTGCAGTGCGATGTAGGGCGTGGTGCCCAACACTGCGAGCACCGTCACCAAGACCGCAAGCCCGTTCGATTTCCCATAACGGCTCGAGATCAAGTCCGCGATGGACGTAATCCGCTGGGCGCGCCCGATGCGCACCAGTTTGCGCAAAACCCACCACCACGCGATAAAAACAAGCGTAGGCCCCAGGTAGATTGTCACAAATTCCAAGCCTGAGCGCGCCGCAGACCCAACCGCCCCATAAAACGTCCACGCCGTGCAATAGACGCTGATGGAAAGCGTGTAGACCAGGGGCGACCGAAGCAGGCCCGAACTGTCCCTGGCGGCCGAGCGTTCTGCCAGGTAGGCCACCACAAAAAGCAGCAGCACATAACTAAGGCAGATAGCGACCAGCAAGTTGAACGACACCATCAGCTTGGGCCCCCGTCCGCGGCCGCGTCGGGCGCCGGGCTTTGGCGTGCGGCCCCGGCGTCGTTGTGAGCCGCCAGCCGTCGACGAGCTAGGGCAAAGGCGCAACCGATCAGACCGATCCAAACCGAAAAGACATAGATAAAGGCGGCCGGGATACCAAAAAGCCCTGCGCCACCGGTAAATAACGCCACAACTGGCGTAACAAGCAACACGACGCCCGCCACCGGCAGCGCCCAGGCGGCATCGCGCCAGCGCTGTTCTCGGGCACGAGCCTCGTTCGGGGTCACGGCAGCAGCCGCTTGACGTTTGCGACGATCTCTTCGTTGGAAAAGGGTTTGGTCATAAACAGGCTCACGCCTGCCGCTTGGGCCTGGCTGCGGTCTTTATCTTGGCCTTTGGCGGTCAACATCATCACCGGCAGCGCCTGGGTCGCAGGCGCCTCGCGCAGCTCGCGCAGGATATCAAAGCCTGATTTACCCGGCAGCATGGCATCCAGGATAACCAGATCAGGGCGCGCGTTTGCTGCCACCTCTGCGGCATCCGACCCCGTCGCGTGGGTCGAAACCGAAAGACCTTCGCGCGACAAAAGAAAGCTCAGCGCCTCGGCGATATGGGGTTCATCCTCAATCAATAGGATTTTCTGCGGCACCCTGGCTCCTCCCAGACTAAGATGCTGGAAAAAGCTTAGGCCAAGGGCAGTTGCCACGCAATGGGCGGGACAGTCCGCCGGTGGCGAAACTGGATTTGCCATGGGCTTTTATGGGCGCAGCGGGGTCAGGCTAGGATATAGTCGGCGCGGCGTTCCAGGCAGGCTTTGCGGGGACATACGCTGCAGTGGATACCGCCCAGGACAGGGGCGCGGATTTCCTTTGCCGCCGGAAAGACCGCTGGGTCCGCAGCAAACGCCATGGTCGACCGAAGCATAGGCGGCATGTCATAGCCCCCATGCCCAGTTGCTCGCGCCACCGCATAGCACATCACCCGGTCGCCCGATGGCAAATCGACCACCGCGCGCAACACCTGGTCAGGCCGCGCAAACGCCCGGTAGAGCGGCCAAAGCGGGCAGGCGCTGGCGTATTGCGGCAGCGGTAACGCCGGGATCGACCGACGCAATAATACGGCGCCCGACATATCACATTCGATCAGGCCAAACTCCGGAAAATCACTGCCGCCAGAGCCTGCCTGGTGCGACCCTGGCGACGCGTGCGCCAACCGCCAAAGCACCTGCCACGGCGCCACTTCAAAGTGCTGGGCCAGTGCCAAAGGGTCAAATGCCAGGCGCCGGGCGACCGGTTCAAAAACCCCCTCGGGCATCATGCGCACGACTTGCGCCAGCCGCTGGGCTGCCGCCTGACCCAAATGCGCCTGGCGATCTGAACTGGGCAGCGCAACCGAGTCCGGGGGTGACGCGGTATTGGGGTCCCCTGGGGCGGCCGTAGTTTGAACCGTGACCCCGGGTGTGGCCAGAACCGTAGGCCACGCGGTTGGTTCGGGCGCCAGCGGCCTGTCCGGCGCGTCCGCGCCACCTTCGGCTTCAAAGAAAGCCACAAGGTTCTGCGCCCGAGAGGCCAAACGCTCGCTTTCCCGGGCCAGGTTGCCCAGGAACCGATCCCGCAAGGGCTCTGGCACATCGCTGCCCGCCAAAATACCCGCCGTGGATCGGATCGCGGTGATATTCGACAATATCTCGTGCATGGTCTCAGCCAGAAACGGGTCCTGGGCCATGCGATCTGACAGGGCGCGCAACCTTTCCACTTGGGTCCGGTTGACCTCGCCCAGGTGCAGCAAAAGCCGGGCCCAGCCCGGATACCGGCCAACAAATTCTTCGATCCGGCCCACCTCTGCCCGATCTTCGACGCCGGTGCGGCTAAGGTCAAGAAGCCGGGCGATCACCGTTTCATCGGCCCCGTCAGTCAAGTCTGTGGGGCCCGCGCCCAACTCCCGGGCAAGCGCGTTCAGTGTACGCCCAGCGATGCCCCGTTTGTTATGTTCGATCAGGTTTAGGTAGCTCGCCGATATCCCAACCGCCCCGGCCAAGGCCACCTGGGTCATACCCTGAGCCCTGCGCCGTTCTCGGATCCGCGTCCCCACAAGCGTGCGCGCCATCCCTAAAAAACCCTTTCGCTACGTGACCTTGGGGCAACGCCGCCGGATCACTGGCTTCATCTTTTGCAGTTGCAGCGGAAATTTATTTACAGCTTTCGCACATGCAGCGTAATGAAATTTACAAAAAAATTACTTCTTAGCAATGATTTATTGCCCGTTTCACCAGAGCTCTCCATAAAGGCGGCGTCACTTTGACTAGGGCCGCGTGCGTTCTGAGTAACCCGCGCATCCTGAATTCAGCAATGGGAGGACATCCATGAAAGATATCAAAGCAACTCGCCGCGGCGTGTTGGCTGGGGGCACCGCCGCTGGGGCCGCGCTGGCCATGCCGACGGTGCTGACCGCGGCCAGTCACGCCGGTTATCTAAACGCACCGCAGGGCGCGTCGGTCACGCTTGGCTTCAACGTGCCCCAGACCGGTCCCTACGCGGACGAAGGCGCCGACGAACTGCGCGCCTATGAACTGGCGGTCGAGCACCTGAACGGTGGCGGCGACGGCGGCATGATGGGCACATTCACCGTAGGTGGCTCGAAAAACGCGCTGACAGGCCAGGGTGTCCTGGGCAAGAAAGTCGAGTACGTCACCGGCGACACTCAGACAAAGCCCGACGCTGCGCGCGCCTCGGCCCGCTCGATGATCGAAAAAGACGGCGCCATCATGATCACCGGCGGTTCGTCGTCGGGGGTGGCTGTGGCGGTGCAGGCGCTCTGCCAAGAAGCCGGCATCATCTTCATGGCCGGTCTGACGCACTCCAACGACACGACCGGTAAGGACAAGAAGGCCAACGGCTTCCGCCACTTCTTCAACTCCTACATGTCGGGCGCCGCCCTGGCGCCGATCTTGGCGGCCAACTACGGCACGGACCGCAAGGCGTATCACCTGACTGCCGACTACAACTGGGGCTACACCACCGAAGAGGCGGTGCGGACCTCGACCGAAGCTAAGGGTTGGGAAACAGTTGCAGCGGTGAAGACCCCGCTCGCGCAGACGGACTTTTCGTCGTACATCGCGCCGGTTCTGAACTCGGGCGCGGACGTGCTGGTGCTAAACCACTACGGCGGGAACATGGTCAACTCGCTGACGAGCGCAGTGCAGTTTGGCCTGCGTGAAGCCCAAGCCAATGGCAAAAACTTTGAGATCATTGTGCCGCTTTACAGCCGGCTTATGGCCAAGGGTGCCGGTGCCAACGTTAAAGGCATCTTCGGGTCCACTAACTGGCACTGGTCGCTGCCCGACGAAGGCTCCAAAGCCTTTGTGCGGTCCTTCGGCACCAAATACGGCTTCCCGCCAAGCCAGGCGGCGCACACCTGCTACGTGCAAACGCTGCTTTACGCCCAGGCGGCTGAGATGGCTGGGACCTTCAACCCCTGCGGCATCGGTGAAGCGCTTGCGGGTATGGAGTTCGACGGACTTGGTAACGGCCCGACGGTCTACCGCGCCGAAGACCACCAGTGCTTCAAAGACGTGCTCGTGGTGAAGGGTAAGGAAAACCCGACCTCGGAATTCGACCTTCTTGAGATCGTCGAAGTGACCCCGGCGGCTCAGGTGACCTACGACGCCTCGATCTTCGGCGGCGAGCTGGGCTCGTGTAACCCGGGCGCCTAACACGCACCTGCGGGTCGCGATCAATTATCGCGGCCTGCTAACACAGGGGGCCGGGCGGCCCAGACGCCCGCCCGGCCCCGCAACCCGCCACCTAAAGCTGCGCCAACCCGCGGAGGCCCGCCATGGACCAGATTATCCTTCAAATTCTCAACGGGCTCGACAAGGGCAGCGCCTATGCGCTGATCGCTCTTGGTCTGACGTTGATCTTCGGCACGCTTGGCGTGGTCAACTTTGCCCACGGAGCGCTGTTCATGCTGGGGGCGTTTTGCGCGGTCACTTTCCAGCGACTGTTGTCCCTAAGCCGGACAATCATCGACGAAACCCAAAAGGACTTTTTGGGCAACCCGCTGAAGGTCGAGGTGCCATATCTGCACGACTGGTTCGGCCCTGAAACAGGGGCGGCAATCATCAACTGGTCGGTGCCGCTTGCCATCCTCTTTGCCATCCCAGTGATGATCCTGATCGGCATCATTATGGAGCGCGGCCTCATTAAGCACTTCTACAAACGGGCCCATGCGGACCAAATTCTGGTGACCTTTGGTTTGGCCATCGTGCTCCAGGAGATCATCAAATACTACTTCGGCGCCAACCAAATCCCCACCCCTGCCCCGCAGGCGCTTTTTGGGTCGTTTGACTTTGGCGCGCTGATTGGCCGTGATGCGGGTGCAATCATCTACCCTTACTGGCGCATTGTGTATTTCCTCTTTGCGATGGTGCTGATTGGGATCGTCTTCGCCTTCTTGCAGTTCACAACCTTCGGGATGGTCGTGCGTGCAGGCATGGCC
>JBCCMR010000093.1:0-10101 GCA_039026255.1 Pseudomonadota bacterium | reverse complement strand
TTTCCCCCAGCACAAACTGCTGGACTAGTTCGCGCATGGCCCGGGCGGTTGCGGCCCGGATGACCAGCTCACCTAGACGGCGGAGCGCGCCGCGCATGGTGGCGGCGATACCCGGCTCCTGGTCGTCGGCCAAAACCCGTCCTGTGAGCATCAACGCCCAAGTTGACGCGTTTACCAGCGAAGAAGACGACTGCCCCAGATGGCGGCCCCAGTCGCTGGGCGCGATTTTGTCTTCGATTAGGGCGTCTACGGTGGCGGCATCTGGCACCCGCAAAAGCGCCTCGGCAAGGCACATTAGCGCGATGCCCTCGTCGGTGGACAGCCCGTATTCGGCCATGAACACCTCCATCAAACCGGGTGGCGCGTCGCGGCGCAGGCGGGTGACCAGGTCCGTCGCGTCGGCCACGGCGCGGGCGCGGACGTCCATGTCAGGCGCCCAGGTCTGGAGCGATGCGAGCACAGCGTCTTCGGGCGTCGCATGGGCGTCACGAATTGCACGGCGGAGGGGGGCTAAGTCGATCATGGGCGCGCTTTGTTTACATCGGTTGAGTATATCCCGTTTGGGCCGGTCGTTTTTCCCGTCATGACACTCTATGCGGGCGACTTTCCTGATTTACGGCCAATAGACAGGTCTGATATGATCGGATCTATGGCAGAAAACACCTTAGACGCGATTGACCGGCGTATCCTGGTAGCTTTGCGCCGGGATGGGCGTATGGCTGTGACAGACTTGGCGCGGGCAGTTGGGCTGTCTAAGTCACCTTGCCAGGTGCGCTTGCGCCGCCTGCGTGACCAAGGTGTGATCCGTGGTTTTCGGGCAGTGATTGACCCGGCGGCGCTGGGATTGACCCATGTGGCCTTTGTGGAAGTGCGTCTCCGAGATACTCGCCAGGCGGCGCTTGCGGCCTTTAACACCGCCGTTCATGCCGTCCCCGAAGTTGAAGATTGCCACATGATCGCTGGGGCGTTTGACTATCTTTTGAAGGTCCGCACGCGAGACATGGCTGACTACCGGCGGGTCCTGGGGGAGGTCGTGTCAGCGTTGCCCCATGTGGAAATGACCTCGACTCATGTGTCCATGGAAGCGGTCAAAGAATCGGAACCGCCTGAGTAGGATCGGATTCGCTGCCAATGCCCGCGGACGTGGCTACGAAATGCCCGCGAGATCACAGATAGTTTGAACTCTAAGGACTAATATTTCTAGATTTTTCAGATCGCTAATACAACGGCGAAGGGCCGTTTAAGCAATTCCTAATACCTCCTGCACGTCATGACGCTGTTACATAGCTGTAATATCCGCGTAACGTCCGAGCACTAGACCCCGGGCGTTCGCAGAGCGAGCAGATCGAAACAACTCAGGGACTGAACTCAATGTTCACCAAATCACTTTGCATAACTGCGGTGGCGCTTGCTACTGCCGCTGCAGCTCCAGCCTTTGCCCGGGACCAAATCAAGATCGTTGGTTCGTCCACGGTATTCCCATTCTCCACAACGGTGGCAGAACGCTTTGGCAAGGTATCCGGGTTCAAAACCCCAGTTGTGGAGTCCACGGGATCCGGTGGCGGGCTAAAGCTGTTTTGTTCCGGCTTGGGTGTTGAACACCCCGACATCACCAACGCATCGCGCCGCATCAAACCGTCTGAGGTGGAAAACTGCGCATCGAACGGCATCACTGAAATCGTTGAGATCAAGATCGGCTACGACGGGATCGTGCTCGCCAACTCAAAAGAAGCGCCGCAGTATAGCTTAACTTTAAAGGACCTTTTCTTAGCGCTCGCCGCGGAAGTGCCAAACGAAGCAGGCGAACTGGTGGCTAACCCCTATAGTTCCTGGGATCAGATCAATCCTGAACTACCCGCCGTGAAGATCGAGGTGTTGGGGCCGCCGCCGACCTCAGGCACCCGCGACGCCTTCAACGAATTGGCGCTTGAAGGCGGCTGCAAAACCTTCGACGTGATCAAGGCGCTCAAAGGCACCGACGCAAACACTTACAAACGCGTCTGCCGGTCCATCCGCGAAGACGGCGCCTACGTGGAAGCGGGCGAAAACGACAACCTGATCGTGCAAAAGCTTAACGCCAACCCCAATGCTCTAGGCATCTTCGGCTATTCCTTCTTGGAAGAGAACTCTGACAAAGTGCAGGGCTCGACGATCAACGGCGTCCTGCCCGAGTTCGAGCTGATCGCCAGCGGCGAATACCCGGTTTCGCGGTCGCTTTTCTTCTATGTAAAAAAGGCCCACGTGGGCGTTGTGCCTGGGATCGAAGAGTTCCTGGCGGAGTTCACCTCTGACGACGCGTGGGGCGAAGAAGGCTACTTGACCGATAAGGGCTTGATCCCGATGCAAGATGACGAGCGGAAAGCTTTCAAAGCTTCGGCCGAGGGGCTCACCAACCTCGCGATGTGATCGGCTGACCGATCCCTGGGGCGTCCGCCTACTCGCGGGCGTCTTATTTATGCCAAGACGTCATTGGGGGGCTTATGACGGTAGCTACATCAGACAGTGCGCCGCAGCTTAGCGATGTCGACAAACTCGACCTAGTCAATTCGCAACGCAACAAAACTGTCGAATGGTTTATCATGGCGATATTGATCGCCTGCTCGATGGTGGCGGTGCTGGTGACCGTTGGAATTGTGCTGTCGCTTTTGTTTGAGGCACTGCGCTTTTTCGAACGGGTGCCGATCACCGAATTCCTGTTCGGTACCAAGTGGTCGCCCCAGACCGCGCTACGCGCCGATCAGGTGGCCGCTGAAGGTGCCTTTGGGGCCATTCCCCTTGTGACTGGCACGCTTCTCATTTCGTTCATTGCGATGTGTGTCGCCGCCCCTTTGGGGCTGTTGTCTGCGATCTATCTGTCTGAATACGCCACCAAACGGTTCCGCGATCTGGTAAAACCGGGGTTGGAGATCCTCGCGGGCATCCCGACGGTGGTCTATGGCTTCTTTGCAGCGCTTACGGTCGCGCCGCTTTTGCGCGCAGGGGGAGAAGGCATCGGGCTTGACGTGTCGTCGGAAAGCGCGCTCGCCGCGGGGCTGATCATGGGGGTGATGATCATCCCGCTGATTTCGTCTTTGTCGGATGATGTGATCAACGCCGTGCCGCAATCCCTGCGCGATGCATCCCTCGGCTTGGGCGCCACCCCGTCCGAGACAATCCGCAAAGTGGTGCTGCCCGCCGCCATTCCCGGCATTTCGGGCGCTATGCTATTGGCGATATCGCGGGCCATCGGTGAAACGAAGATCGTGGTGATGGCGGCCGGTCTGGCCGCCAACCTAACAGCCAACCCCCTGGAGGCGGTTACCACCATTACAGCGCAGATTGTCGGCCTTTTGACGGGCGATCAGGAGTTTGACAGCGCCAAAACGCTATCGGCCTTTGCCCTGGGGCTTCTCCTTTTTGTGGTTACTCTGACGCTTAACGTGGTCGCCCTACGCATCGTGCGAAAATACCAGGAACAGTATGACTGACTTCATCCAACCGTCGGACCAACTGACCGCGCGCAAGGCTGCTGAAACCCGCTTTCGCTGGTACGGGCGTGCAGCCATTTTTGTGAGCCTGTCGTTTCTTGTGGTCATGGTGTCGAGCATCATCTGGACAGGATCGGGTGCCGTGCGCACCACCGAGATTGCCTTGACCGTGGACCTGGGCCCCGAAAACGTCGATCCCGAGAACCTGGCCGACACATCTTACCGGTCGATTTGGCGCAACGCCATGAAAGAGCGTTTTCCGGGCGTTTCTGGTCGCCGCGATCTTCGTCGGCTTTATGGTCTTTTGTCAAACGACGCGAGCTTCGAGCTGGAGCATGCGATAGCCGAAAACCCGTCCTTGATTGGCACCCGGGCAGTGGTCTACTTCCGCGCCTCTGATGATATTGATCAGCTTGCAAAAGGGCAGTTGGATCGCGGCTTGCCCGAAGACTCGCGCCGCCTGAACGATCAAGAAATCGCTTGGTTCGACATCCTAGCGGACGCCGACGCTATTGCGCGCCCGGTCAACTGGTCGTTTTTTCGAAACGGCGATAGTCAAGAGCCAGAACTGGCGGGCATACTAAGCGCGCTGGTCGGGTCGTTCATGACACTGATGGTGTGTTTCGTGGTCAGCTTTCCAGTGGCCATCATGGCGGCTATTTACCTGGAGGAGTTTGCCCCAAAAAATCGCATGAGCGATTTGATTGAAGTGAACATCAATAACCTGGCCGCGGTGCCATCAATCGTGTTTGGGCTCTTAGGGCTATACATGTTCCTGAACACCTTTGGGCTGCCCCGGTCGTCGCCCTTGGTGGGGGGCTTGGTGTTGTCGCTGATGACTTTGCCCACGATCATAATCGCCGCGCGCGCGTCGTTGCGGGCCGTGCCGCCTTCGATCCGGGAGGCCGCGCTGGGCATGGGGGCCAGCCCCGTCCAGGCCACCTTCCACCACGTGGCGCCCCTGGCGCTGCCGGGGATCCTGACGGGCACCATCGTGGGCATGGCCCAGGCCTTGGGTGAAACCGCGCCGCTTCTGATGATCGGCATGGTGGCGTTCATCGTGGACGTGCCTGAAAGCATCGTCGAACCTGCCACGGCGCTGCCGGTGCAGATATTCCTTTGGGCCGACCGGGCCGAAAGGGCGTTTGTGGAAAAAACGTCCGCTGCGATCATCGTGCTTTTGACGTTTCTGATCGTTATGAATCTCGTGGCGATCTTGTTGCGCCGTAGGTTCGAGAAGAGGTTCTGACCCATGGCGAAACCCCCCGTCATCACATCGCGAAGCGTGGACGTGCACTACGGCGACAAACAGGCGCTTTATGCTATCGACCTCGACGTGCCGGAGTTCAAGGTGACGAGCCTGATCGGTCCGTCGGGCTGCGGCAAAAGCACCTTTTTGCGCTGCATAAACCGAATGAACGACCTGGTAGATATCTGCCGGGTCCGCGGCGACCTGCGCATCAAGGGCCAGGACATCTACGCTCCCGAAGTGGACGTGGTGGCGCTGCGCGCGCAGGTCGGCATGGTCTTTCAAAAGCCGAACCCTTTCCCGAAATCCATCTATGAAAACGTGGCCTACGGGCCTCGCATCCATGGGCTCGCAAAATCCCGCGCCGACATGGACGAGGTGGTGGAATGGTCCCTGCGGAAGGCAGGTCTCTGGGAAGAGGTGAAAGACCGGCTGGATCAGCCGGGCACCGGGCTCTCGGGCGGTCAGCAGCAGCGCCTTTGCATCGCGCGCACTATTGCGGTGAAACCCAAGGTGGTCTTGATGGACGAACCCTGTTCGGCGCTCGACCCGATCGCCACGGCGGTCATCGAAGAGCTGATCGACGAATTGCGGCAGAATTTTTCGATCGTGATCGTCACCCATTCGATGCAGCAGGCCAGCCGGGTCAGCCAGAAGACTGCCTTTTTTCACCTAGGTAAATTGGTTGAAAGCGGGGACACGGAAGACATCTTCACGAGCCCAAAAGACGAACGCACGCAAAACTATATCACCGGCCGGATCGGATAGGGCCCATGGAACGCAAACACATCGTCGCCAAGTTTGACCGTGAGCTTAGCGAAATCGAAGACCAGGTGGTCAAGATGGCCGACTGGGTCGCCGACCAGGTCCGCGATGCGGCCAAGGCCCTGGTGACGCAGGACGACAAACTGGCCAAGCAGGTGGCCAAGCGCGACCGCGAAGTAAACCGCATGGAAGAACGGCTTGACCAACGCACAATCCGCCTGATGGCCCTGCGCCAGCCCATGGGCGAGGATCTGCGTCTGACGGTGGCAACGCTCAAGATTTCAGGGCACCTGGAGCGGCTGGGCGACTACGCCAAAACGACCTGCTATCGGGTGCGGGCGGTGGATGATTTTTCGGCCATGAAGTCGGTGCTTCAGTCGATATCGGACCTGTCGGACAAGGTGGTCACGATGATCAGCCTGGCGATTGAGGCCTATGTGAACCGCGATCTCGAAAAAGCGCGCGAGGTGATGGCCATGGACATCGACATTAACGACCGCACCGACGGGCTCTTGCGGGAAGTGCTGACCTATATGCTCGAAAACCCGCGTAACATCGAACCCTGCACGCACTTGCTTTTCATCTCGAAGAATATGGAAAGATCAGGTGATCAGGCCAAGAACATCGCCGAACAGGTGCGCTACCTGGTAACCGGCGAACTGGCGGAGGATTGAACAAGGCCACCGCCACTGGCGGCCCCAAAATCCTCATTGTTGAGGATGAAGCAAGTCAGCTAGAGCTTTTGGCCTATAACCTGACGGTGGAAGGCTATGAGGTGCAAAAGGCGGAGACAGGCGAAGAGGCGCTTTTGATCCTACGGGAAGAAAAGATTGATCTGATGCTTCTCGATTGGATGCTTCCCCATACCAGCGGATTAGAGGTATGCCGCCAGGTGAAACGCGGCAAAGCCTCCCGGCACATCCCGATTATTATGCTCACCGCACGCGGGGAAGAGGACGACAAAATCCGCGGACTTGATACCGGAGCGGATGATTACGTGGTCAAACCCTATTCCATCCGTGAACTTATGGCCCGCGTACGCGCAGCGCTGCGAAACGGGGATGGCAACGCGGGCACAGACCTGCTGGTCTACCAAGGGCTGACCATGGACCTCGTTAAGTACAAGGTAAGCCTAGCGGATCAGTCTATCGAGCTGGGCCCCCTAGAATTTAAGCTCTTGCGCGCGTTGATAGAGGCCCCGGGCCGGGTCTGGTCGCGGGATCAGCTTTTGGACCGGGTGTGGGGCAATAACCTGAACGTGGATACCCGCACCGTTGATGTGCATATTGGGCGCCTGCGCAAGCAGCTTGGCCGGGTCAGCGACGTGGACTTTATCCGCACCGTGCGGGGTTTTGGCTACGCGCTTGAGAGCGGCACATAACCGTGCCTCAGACCGGGCGTCGGCGGGGGCTTACTCCTAAGGCGCGCGCAGGCTAAAGGACACCATGGATTGGCGCGATGAAGGCATGATCCTTGCGGTGCGCCCGCTGGGGGAAAACGGGGTTATCCTGGATGCTTTTACCCCGACCCACGGGCGCCATAGCGGTCTCGTTCGGGGGGGCACCGGTCGAAAATTGCGGCCTGTGCTTCAGCCCGGAAACCAGGTCGAACTGGAGTGGCGTGCCCGGCTGGAGGACCACCTAGGCAACTACAGGGTTGAACTTTTGCAGAGTCGCACCGGCCTCATGGGGGACCGGCTTACCCTGGCAGGACTTGGCGCGGTTTGCGCACTTTTGGTTTTTGCGCTCCCGGAGCGGTTGGAGACGCCGCGTCTTTATCATGAAACCCAAGCGCTTTTGAGGTCGATGGCCTTGGGCGATGGGGCCTGGGTGGCGCAGTATGCCCGGTGGGAACTGCTGATCCTAGAGGACACGGGCTTCGGTCTTGATCTTGGCACATGCGCCGCCACCGGAACGGACGACGACCTCATCTATGTTTCACCCAAATCGGGCCGCGCGGTCAGTGCTGGTGCCGGAGCGCCTTATGCCGCGCAGATGCTGCCGCTCAGTCCCGTTTTGTCGGGGGCTGCTGGGGACCCGCGCTCCCAGCGGGACGCCCTTCGGACCACGGGGCATTTTCTTAGTCGCTGGCTGGCACCGGCCCAAGGTGACCGTCCAGTCCCTGCTGCGCGCGGTCGGTTCATTGATTTGATCGAACGCCGAAAATAAAAAACAGGGCGCCCCGCGGGACGCCCTGTGTATTTGGTCAGGTGCGTTTTGGCACCGGTGGGTCCTATCAGGACTCCGGCGGCATGATCACCGCGTCGATGACGTGAATCACGCCGTTCGAGGCTTCGATGTCGGTCTGCACCACGTTGGCGCTGTCGATGGTGATGTCGCCGGTGGCGTCCACGGTGGCTTTGGAGCCTTCGACGGTGGCAACGGTCGCTTTCTTACCGGCGATGTCGCCCGACATTACTTTGGCGGGCACCACGTGGTACGTCAGGATTTGCGTCAGCTTGTCTTTGTTTTCCGGCTTCAGCAGCATCTCGACGGTGCCAGCGGGCAGCGCGGCGAAGGCGTCGTCAGTCGGAGCGAAGACGGTGAAGGGGCCGTCGCCTTTAAGCACGCTCACAATGCCGGCAGCTTCGGCAGCGGCCAGCAGCGTGCTGAACGAACCAGCGGCCTTGGCGGTATCGACGATGTCCTTGGCGGCGCCGGCAAATGCGGCGGGGGCCAGGGCGAGGGTGGCGGCAGCAGCCAGCACAGTTCTACGAAGCATGAAGTTCTCCTATCGGTTCGCAACGTTACGGTCTCCGCACGGGCAGAGATGCGATGGTTACGCGCCAGAAGCGAATTGGTTCGCGCGCCGGTTGCGACAAAGCGGCCCTTGAATTTGCGGTGCTTGCCCCAAGCCAGGCAGGTGACGGCTGTCCAGTCACAGAAATGTTATCACAAAGCCGCCAAAGTACCGGAACTCGAACCAAAATGCGCGGCTGCCGCCGCATTCCCACTTTAGGTCTTGGCCGCGCGACACTTCATTTGCCAGCAGAGTGTCGCGCTGCACCGGGGTTAGGGGGCGTGCGCCGCGAGGCGCTCATTATAAGAAGTGTTACGCAGCGCCGGCGGATGTTTCTGGCGCCAACGGGTTTGTGACACACATTGGCTTGGATGCGCTGCCCGGCGGCGATAGTTTCAACCCGAGTTGGAGGAGGACCCTATGGCGGTTTGGAAAAGCGATCTCAAAGACCATCACGTCACGCCGCAGGCGATTTGGATGAACCGCCGACAGCTTTTGGGTGGCGCAACGGGCGCGGGGCTTTTGGCGGGCGGTCTCGGCGCGGGACCGTCGCAGGCACGGACGCATGCCACGCCCAATCCGCTTTATTCTACAGATGAGACGCCCACATCCTTCGATGATATAACGTCTTACAACAACTTCGACGAGTTCGGTTTCGGCAAAGACGACCCGAAGAAATTTGCCGGATCGCTGACCACTGCCCCCTGGTCGATCGAAATTGGCGGGGCCTGCGACAGGCCCGGTTCTTACGCGCTCGAAGATATTTTGAGCCGCGTTACCATAGAAGAACGCATCTACCGGTTCAGCTGCGTGGAAGCGTGGTCCATGGTTATACCTTGGTTTGGCTTCCAGTTAAGCGAGCTCTTAGCCATGGTTGAGCCCACGTCCGCGGCAAAGTATGTGGCGTTTGAGACGCTTCTGCGCCCTGAAGAGATGCCCGCCCAGCAGTCGAACCGTTTCCCTTGGCCCTACGTCGAGGGTCTGCGTATGGACGAGGCGCTTAATCCGCTTACGCTGATGGCCACGGGCATCTACGAGGAATTCATGCCCAACCAAAACGGCGCGCCTGTGCGGCTGGTGGTGCCTTGGAAGTACGGCTTTAAGTCGATCAAATCCATCGTGAAGATTACGCTTACGGAAACCCAACCCCCCAACACCTGGAACGTGCTTCAACCGCGCGAGTACGGGTTCTATTCCAACGTAAATCCCGAGGTGGACCACCCGCGCTGGTCCCAGGCCAGTCACAGGGTTGTGGGCGGTGGGCTGTTTGCGGGTCGTGAACCGACGAAAATGTTCAACGGTTACGGCGAATTCGTGGCCGAAATGTATGCCGGCATGGACCTGCGCAAGAACTACTAGCGCCACCGCCCGGTGCGCGCATTGTAACAATGCTGACAATGGCGCGGGGGGTGGTGCACAGGCAGGCCGACGGCGCTAAGTTCTCGGCTATGAAAAGTGCCATCAACAGAGCCTTGAGATACCTGCCCGCATGGGCGCTGTATCCGCTTTTCTTGGTGCCGGGCGTTTGGCTTTTGGTGGGGCAAATCCTTGCGCCGAGTCCAAACCCCGTAGAAGCCTTGGAGCACGGCCTGGGGGAATATGCCTTGCAACTGCTGATCCTGGGTCTTTTCATCACCCCTTTGCGCGACGTGGTCGGCGTTAACTTGGTGCGCTACAGACGCGCCGTGGGTGTCATGGCGTTTGTCTATGTCTTGGCGCATCTGGTGGTTTACCTCTGGCTTGACCGGCAGTGGGAATGGGACGCGTTGGTCAAAGACTTCACAAAGAGGCCATACATAATAGTGGGCATGGTCAGCTTTGTGATCCTGGTTCCTTTGGCGTTGACGTCCAACAATCTGAGCATTCGGCGCCTTGGGGCGG
>JBCCMR010000092.1:0-10146 GCA_039026255.1 Pseudomonadota bacterium | reverse complement strand
GCCAGCGGGCGCAGGTGCGGAAAGGTAGACCAAAGCCGGTCGCCTGTGGACACATGCGTCCCCGAAAGAGCCCGGGTCTTACCTGCATAAAACCGCTCGTCCAGATCGGACGCAGACCAAAGGTTCAAGTCCCCCACCTGGGGTCCTTCAATAGAATGGACACGGCAGAAATGGCCGGCGGGCACATCCCAAACCCGGGCGTCCCGCGGCGGCACGGTCATCTGCGCCACCGTGCGTGCCTGTTCCCGCGCCCGGTGATAAAGCGCCATGGGCGGCGGCGCCAAAGTACCCGTTGGGTAACAGACAACCGGGGGCACCGCGCGCCGCTCTGCGGCGTCGGCGGGGGTAGGGGATAAGGGGGTGTGGGGTTTCATTTCGGCTCCGGTTGGCAGGGCTTGCGTGGGCGCAGTTAGAGCCGCCCCGCGCCCTGGGTCAATTGCTCAACTCACCCCTGCCGAGGTGTGAGCCTGGCCAGCCGCCCCGCGCCATAACCTCGTTCAACAACTCCTGAGGCGAAAGGGGCGAAGGCGTCTCACGCCCCAAGGTGTTTTCTCTATAAGTCCTCAAAAAAATTCAGAACGCGCCTATCCCAAAGCCTCCAAAAGTGCGCGGCGGCGCGCGCTTTCCCGCGCCGTGCTAAACCGCTAAAATATCCGTGAGGGAGCAAGAGCATGCGCATACTTAAGCGGATATTTTGGACCACCGCAGTAGTTCTGAGCTTTCTCGTGGTCGCGTTTTTCATCTTTGCTCCGGGTCTGGTGGAGCGGGGGGCTAACCGCGTGGCCGCTCACGATCCTTATCCGGTTAGCGAAAGCGCTCGCGTGCTTCACGGCTCAATGGTGGTCGGAGACTGGCACGCGGACAGCCTTCTGTGGAACCGCGACCTGACCGAGCGGGGCCGCCGGGGCCACCTGGACCTGCCGCGGATGATCGAAGGCAATCTGGGTCTGCAGGTCTTTTCGGCGGTGACCAAAAGCCCCGCCGGTCAGAACTACCAGGAAAACTCTGCAGAGGCGCCCGATACGATCACACTATTGGCGGCTGGCCAGTTGTGGCCGATCAAAACGTGGAGAAGCTTGACCGAACGGGCGCTTTACCAGGCCGCTAAACTGCGCACCGTGGCTGAGCGGAGCAAAGGGCGCTTGCGGGTGGTGACCACCCGGGCGGAGCTTGACGCTGTGCTTAGTGCACGCGCCCGGGGCGAAACGGTTGTGGGTGGTATCCTGGGCATTGAAGGGGGCCACGCGCTTGAGGGTCAGATGGCAAATCTTGACCGGCTCGACGCTGCAGGTTTCCGGGTGATTGGCCTTCAACACTTTTTCGACAACGCCCTAGGCGGGTCGCTCCACGGGATCGGCAACCGGGGGCTCACGGAATTTGGCCGCCAGGTTGTGGCGGAAATCGACCGGCGGGGCATGGTGCTAGACCTGGCCCATTCGTCGCCCCGCGTGGCCGCAGAAGTGCTGGCCATGGTCGATATGCCTGTTGTCGTCAGCCACACCGGTATCCACAGCCACACGCCCGTGCGGCGCAATTTCGAGGACGTGATCATGCGCGCCGTGGCCCGCCGGGGCGGTGTGGTGGCTATTGGCTTTTGGGCGGACGTGACCGGCGACGCCAGCCCGGCAGGCGTGGCGGATGCGATCCGCCACGCGATCACCGTGGTGGGCGAGGACCATGTGAGCCTGGGGTCGGACTACGACGGGGCCGTGCCGGTGGCCTTTGATGCTTCAGAACTTGCGGCGCTGACCCACGCGCTTTTAGAAGCAGGAGTGACCGAGCCGCAGATCCGCAAAGTGATGGGCGAAAACATGGTGCGTGTGCTCCGGGCGCGATTGCCCTAGCCAGGCGCGGCGCATACGGCTTGCGCTGGAATTTTGAGTGTTTGGACAGAGAAGAAGAGCCCGGGTTTGCGTATCGCCGCGGGCGGGAATAATTTTTTTTTCAGAGACTTGGGGCGTTTTGCGCGGCAGCGGAGAGTTTTCGGTACGCTGTCGCCCGGCGCGCGCCTCGGGCCATTTTGGCCCTAGGCAACTGCACTGCCGCCGACAGTGAGGCCGCCGATCAAAAGTGTCGGCTGGCCCACGCCCACGGGCACCCACTGGCCCGCCTTACCGCAGTTGCCCATGCCTGGGTCGAGTGAAAAATCACGCCCGATGGCGCGGATTTTTTGCAGTGCCGTGGCACCGTCGCCGATGAGGGTCGCGCCTTTGATCGGCGCGCCGCGGCGGCCGTTTTTGACCCGGTAGGCTTCGGTACAGCTAAAGACAAATTTTCCGTTGGTGATGTCCACTTGGCCACCGCCGAAGCCCACGGCGTGGATGCCGTCGGCTAAATCAGCCACGATGTCGCCCGGGTCGGTTTCGCCTGCGACCATGTAGGTGTTTGTCATGCGCGGCATGGGTGCGTGGGCGTAGCTTTCTCGGCGCCCGTTGCCGGTGGAGCCGACACCCATGAGCCGTCCATTTTGGCGGTCTTGCATATAGCCCACGAGAATACCGTCTTCGATGAGCGTGTTCTTACTTGAAGGTGTGCCTTCGTCGTCGACACTGATTGAGCCGCGACGGTCGGGGATGGTGCCGTCGTCGAACACGGTGACCCCGGGTGCCGCGATGCGCTGGCCCAAAAGCCCCGCGAACGCCGACGTGCCCTTGCGGTTGAAATCACCCTCGAGCCCATGGCCGACCGCTTCGTGCAAAAGGATGCCCGGCCAGCCCGGGCCCAGGGCGACGTCAAAGACACCTGCCGGGGCGGGTTCAGCGCCCAAATTGACCGTGGCAATGCGCAGCGCCTCTGTTGCGGTGGCTTGCCAGCGCGTCGGGTCGAGGAGCGGGGCCAGGGCGGCGCGCCCGCCACCGCCCGCGCTGCCGCTTTCCCGGCGGCCATTTTCTTCGACAATCACCGAGATATTGAGGCGCGTCATTGGCCGAACATCGCGCACCTGGGTGCCGTCAGGACGCAGGATTTCGACCTCTTGGCAACTGGCGGCGATGGAGGCGGATACCTGCACCACCCGGGGGTCGCGGTCACGCAACCAGGCGTCTATTTCGCGCAGCGTATCGACTTTGAGCGCGAACTCAGTTTCCGCCACAGGGTTCAAGTCGGCGTATAGTCGGCGGTTCGTAGGCATGGGCGCCGCGGCCATTGCGCCGCCGCCGGTACCTACTGCCAGTCGGGCCGTTTCGGAAGCCCGCATCAGCGCGGCCTCTGTCAGTTCTGTGCTATGGGCGTAGCCCGCCGTTTCACCCAGAACTGCGCGCAAGCCAAAGCCCTGAGCAGCGTTGTAGCTGGCGGTCTTAAGACGACCGTCATCGAACACGAGCGCTTCGGACCGGCGCCGTTCGAGGAAAAGCTCCCCGTCATCGGCGCCATCGGTTGCGTCGCGCAGGATTTTCAGAGCGCGCTGCGGGTCAATTGCTGTCTCGAAGGGGCGGAAAGGGCTGGTATCTTGGGTCAAGGGGGGCTCCTGGCGATGCGGATTTGTCGCGCCGTCAACGCTTGTATCCACCGGGTCAATATCGTTACAAGTGCACCCAGAGACAACCGGAGATTCCGCGCGGTATGCGATGGTATCCACCGGGCAAGAGGCGGGCGACACCCCGTCGACAAAGCGGGAAGAAACTCATGCGGTATGCAACCAAATTTCGCGCGCTCCTGGCGGCGGGGATGACGGCAGCCATGGCAGGGTTTGGCGGTATGGCCGCCGCCCAAGACCAAGTGCTGCCACCGCTCGAAACGATCGGCAAGCCGTCCCAGGATGGGATCGGCTTTCAGACCCCGGCCACGGAACTGATGCGCGATGTGATCTGGATGGATACGTTCCTTCTGGTCCTGATCACAGTGATCGTGATTTTCGTGTCGATCCTGCTTTTGATCTGCATCGTACGCTACAACGAAAAGGCAAATCCGAAGCCGGCCACGTTTACGCACCATTCCGCGCTAGAAATCACCTGGACTATCGTCCCAGTGCTCATCCTCTTGGCCATATTGCCGCCGTCGTTGAGCCTCTTGTTCAAGCAGCAGGAAATCCCTGAGGCAGATGTCACTATCAAAGCTATTGGGCATCAGTGGTACTGGAGTCACGAATACGTTGACGAAGGTATCGAGTTTGCGAGTTTCATGCTGCCGCGCGAGGAATTGGCCGAAAAAGGCTACAGCCAGGACGAATACCTCCTTGCCACCGACACGGCTGTTGTCATCCCGACCGGCAAGACAATCGTTGTCCAGGTGACCGGTGGCGACGTGATCCACAGCTGGACCATCCCTGCCTTTGGCGTAAAGCAAGACGCCGTGCCTGGGCGTCTGGCGGAACTTTGGTTCGAGGTCGACGAGGGCATGGAGGGCGTCTATTTCGGCCAGTGCAGTGAACTGTGCGGTAAGGACCATTCGTACATGCCCATCACCGTCAAAGCGGTGTCACAGGCCGATTATGAGCGCTGGCTTGCCGCCGCGAAGGACGTTTACGCGGGCGTCACCCCGGATACCCGGCTCGCCACTGCAAGCGTGGCGCTTGTGGATGACGCTGAGGCCGTCGCGGAGGCCGCCAACTGATCGTGCGGCGTCTGCGCCGCGCAACTCAAGAGCAAACGACCGAGAGCGACCGCCCATGAGCGAAGCCATCACAAACATCAAAGTTCAAAGCCCCGAGGCGCAGTTCGAAGATTACTTTGCGCTCCTTAAGCCTCGGGTCATGTCGTTGGTGGTGTTCACTGCCGCCGTGGGTTTGGTGGTGGCGCCGGGCGGTATCAACCCAGTTATTGGGTTCGCGTCCATCCTCTTTATCGCCTTGGGCGCGGGCGCGTCGGGTGCGCTTAATATGTGGTGGGACGCGGATATCGACGCCGTAATGGCGCGGACCGCATCGCGGCCCATCCCTGATGGGCGCGTGGCGCCCCAGGATGCGCTGGTGATGGGCCTCTGGCTGAGCGTGATCGCAACCATTATGTTGGCGCTCACGGCAAATTTGGTAGCAGCGGGGCTCTTGGCCTTCACCATCTTTTTCTACGCCGTGGTATACAGCATGTGGCTCAAGCGCTGGACGCCCCAAAACATCGTGATCGGTGGCGCTGCGGGCGCCTTTCCCCCGATGATCGGGTGGGCCGTGGTCACTGGCGGGGTGAGCGTCGAGTCCGCCATGATGTTTGCGTTGATCTTTTTGTGGACCCCGCCGCATTTTTGGGCGCTCGCGCTTTTTGTTAAGGAAGACTACTCCGTCGCCGGCGTGCCCATGCTGACGGTGACCCACGGTCGCCGGGTGACCCGGGCCAACATCCTGGGCTATACCGTGATCCTTGCCAGTTGTGCCCTCGCCATTGGGTTTACGAGCATCGGAGGCCCGATCTATCTGACCACCGCGCTGGTGCTAAACGCTACCTTTCTGGTAGGGGCCTGGCGGCTGTGGCGCCGCGCGGAAGAGACGGCCATAGCCGACGACTACCGGTCCGAAAAAGTGTTTTTCCGCAGTTCGCTGACGTATCTTTTTGCCCATTTCGCGGCGCTGTTGGGCGATGCATCTCTCCGCGGCATGGGCTGGCTTAAAGCTTGGCAAGGATTGATCTGATGGCACTGGGACCCGAACATCCGCACGCAAACCGCAAATCGCGGTCGAATATGCTTTTGGGGCTGCTCCTTGCGGGGTTTGTGGCCCTTGTCTTCGCCATTACTGTCGCAAAAATGATGCGCGGCGATAATATGGAGGCCTTCGACCACGTCCTGCGCCCGGCACTGGAGGTTGCGGAATGAATGTCTCACCGCGCACCATGACCGCCCTTAAGGGCATGGGTTTGGTGACCGCCATGCTGGCTTTGAGCTTTGCAAGCGTGCCGCTTTACGATTGGTTTTGCCGAGTGACCGGCTATGGGGGACAGACCCAGGTTGCCGAGGCCGGGAGCGACGTGATCCTTGATCAAACGATCCGCGTGCGATTTGACGCCACGACCGAAACCGGCTTGGGTTGGGAATTCGACCCGGTCGTGCGCACCATGGACATCCGTATCGGCGAAACGGGACTGGCCTTTTACGAGGCGCATAACCCTACTGACCGGCCCATCGCAGGCACGGCAAGCTTTAACGTGTTTCCGTTCACCGCTGGCAGCTATTTTCAAAAGATCGCCTGCTTCTGTTTTGAACTTCAGGTGCTGCAACCGGGGGAAACAGTGCAGATGCCTGTGACGTTCTTCGTAGACCCGGAAATTGTGAACGACCGAGAAGCAAAACACGCCCGGAGCATCACACTGAGTTATACGTTCCACGAAACCGACCTGCCTGAAGACTACGCCGCGCTCGAAGGCGCGGGCACAACCGCAGCCAACTAACGCCAGCGAAGGGACACACCATGGCGGGAGCAAAAAACCACGACTACCATATCCTACCGCCTAGCATATGGCCGCTAATGACGGCCTTGGCAGTGTTTATGCTGCTAAGCGGTTCGGTTTTCTTTATGAAAAATATGGGCCCTTGGGTCATGATTGCCGGTTTCGCTGGCTGTTTGGCCGTGATGTATGGCTGGTGGTCCGACGTGGTTTCCGAAAGCAGCGTTGGCGATCACACGCCGGTGGTCCGCATTGGTCTGCGCTACGGCGTGATCATGTTCATTATGTCGGAAGCAATGTTCTTCGTTGCTTGGTTCTGGTCGTTCTTCAAGCACGCACTTTACCCTATGGGGCCCGACAGCCCAGCCATCGACGGCGTCTGGCCGCCTGCGGGGATTGAAACGTTCGACCCCTGGCACCTGCCTTTGATCAACACGCTGATCCTGTTGTGTTCGGGCTGTTTTGCTACCTGGGCGCACCACGCGCTGGCCCATGATGACGACCGCGAAGGGTTGAAATGGGGTCTTATCGGGTCGATTGCACTGGGCCTGATTTTCACAGTGCTGCAGATCTATGAATATCAGCACGCTTCCTTCGACTTTGCTGGCAACATCTACGGCGCGAACTTCTTTATGGCCACTGGGTTCCACGGGTTCCACGTGGTTGTGGGCACGTTATTTCTGGCGGTCTGCCTGGCGCGGGTTCTCAAGGGGCATTTCACCCAGGACAAACACATCGGGTTCGAAGCCGCTGCCTGGTACTGGCACTTTGTCGACGTGATCTGGCTTTTCCTCTTCGCGGCCATTTACATCTGGGGCGGCTGACGTACGCCCGGGCGCACCCGCCGGGAGCGGCGTGCGCGCCCCGCTGCCCGGAGCAACCCTAACCCCCGCTGACCACGCCTATGCGCTATATATTTGCTTTGCTTCTCGGCGCGCTCGGTATGGCAGCGCTGGTGTCATTGGGCGTCTGGCAACTGCAGCGCCTCGAATGGAAAGAGGCCATCCTCAACGACGTTGCCCAGCGGATGACCGCCTCCCCGGTGGTAATCCCCGCTTTGCCCACCGAGCTCGACCACGAATACCTGCGCGTTAAGGCATTGGGCCGCGTGGCAGGGCCCGAATTGCATGTGCTGACGTCAGAGAAATTCGTCGGTCCGGGGTTTCTAGTTCTGCGGCGCTTTGACATGGCGGACGGGCGCAGCATCCTCGTCGATTTGGGCTTTGTGGTCGAGGCGGAAAAGACCGCCGCCCGGCCCGAGGCGGAGGTTGCCGTGACCGGCAATCTCTTGTGGCCGAACGAGGTCGATCCGCTTTTCACCCCCGATCCCAACCGCGATCGGAATATCTGGTTCGCGCGCGATCTGCCGGTTATGGCCGAGGCACTGGGCACCGAGCCGCTTTTACTGGTGGCCTCGGGCATAAGCCCCGACCTGGGTACGCGCCCCGTGCCCGTGGCCGCCAACGTGCCCAACGATCACCTGGAATACGCGATCACATGGTTTTCGCTGGCGGCGGTGTGGTTGGCGATGACACTCTACCTGATCTGGCGTATCAGGCGGCGCACGGCCTGACGGCGGCTGAAAAAGGGACTACGCGCAATGCACTACATCTCTACCCGGGGCGGCGGCGAGCGGCTCAGCTTTGAAGATGCAATGCTCAGCGGGTTGGCCAGGGACGGCGGACTTTATGTGCCGGAGACTTGGCCCACACTCGGCCCTGACGCCATCGCCGCCCTGGCGGGCAAAAGCTATGAGGACGTGGCCTTCGCGGTGATGCGCCCCTTTATCGGGAACGCCTTCACCGACGATGAATTCCGCGCCATCATCGCCCGCGCCTACGGGGTTTTCGGCCACAGCGCTCGCTGCCCCCTTGTGCAGATCGGCGCGAACCATTTCCTCTTGGAGCTGTTTCACGGCCCCACGCTCGCCTTCAAGGACGTGGCGATGCAGCTGATCGGTCAAATGTTTCAGGTAGCGCTTTCCCGCCGGGGGGAACGGGTGACCATTGTAGGCGCCACAAGCGGTGACACGGGGTCCGCGGCCATCGAAGCCTTCCGCGGGCTCAAAGCTGTGGACGTCTTTATCATGTACCCCCACGGCCGCGTGTCCGAGGTGCAACGCCGACAGATGACGACCCCTAGCGAGCGCAACGTGCACGCCCTGGCCGTCGACGGTGACTTTGATACCTGCCAGGCGCTCCTGAAGGATATGTTCAATGACTTCGAATTTCGCGACGGGGTGCGGTTGGCCGGCGTGAACAGCATCAACTGGGCGCGGGTCTTGGCCCAGGTGGTCTACTATTTCACCGCGGCGCTGGCGCTCGGGGCGCCCGGGCGCCCGGTATCGTTTTGCGTGCCTACAGGCAATTTTGGCGATATTTTCGCGGGCTACGTGGCAAAGCGCATGGGCCTGCCCATCGATCGCCTGGTGATTGCCACCAACCACAACGATATCCTGCACCGTACGCTCCGCGACGGCGCTCACGAGACAACAGGCGTTGTGCCCTCGATCAGCCCGTCCATGGATATCCAGGTGTCGTCGAATTTTGAGCGGCTTGTCTTTGACCTCTACGACCGGGAAGGCCCCGCGGTGGCCCAGCTTTTCCAGGGGCTTAAGGGTGAGGGGCGCTTTGATCTGAGTCAGGGCGCCCTGGCGCGCCTGCGTGGGGAATTTGATAGCGGTGCGGTGTCCGAAGACGACACCCGCGCGGCCATCCGCGCAGCCCGCAGCGCCACAGGCGAAGTGCTCTGCCCCCATAGCGCCATCGGCTACGCCGTGGCCGAAGCTGCTGGCCCCGGCGCCACGCCCATGGTAACTCTCGCCACCGCCCACCCGGCCAAGTTCCCGGCGGCCGTAGCCGAGGCATCCGGCATCGAACCCAAACTTCCGCCCCGCATGGCTGACCTTTTTGAGCGGCCTGAACGGGTCACCCGGGTCCCCGGCGACCTGGCGGCGGTGGAAGGCATCATCCGCGAAAGGATCAGCGTCCCGTGAGCGTCCAGATAACCACCCTCTTAAACGGGTTCCGCGTCGTAAGCGAAACCATGCCCGGTCTCAAAAGCGCCTCGCTGGGCGTGTGGGTCGGGGCCGGAGGGCGCAACGAACGCGCCGACCAGAACGGTGTCGCCCATTTCCTGGAGCATATGGCCTTCAAGGGCACCGCCCGGCGCAGCGCGCTGGCTATCGCCGAGGCCATCGAAGACGTAGGCGGCTATATCAACGCCTATACCAGCCGCGAAATGACCGCCTATTACGTGCGCGTCTTGGGCGAAGACGTGCCCCTAGCCGTCGACGTCATCTCAGATATTGTTCTGAATTCGGTCTTCGACCCGGCGGAGGTAGAGATTGAGCGCGGTGTGATTCTGCAGGAAATCGGCCAGTCGCTCGACACCCCCGACGACGTTATTTTCGACTGGCTCCAAGAGGTCAGCTACCCCGATCAGCCCATCGGCCGCACGATTCTTGGCCCCGAAGACCGTATCCGCGCCTTTTCCCGCGATGACCTGACGGGCTTTGTGGCCGAGCAATACGGCCCCCAAAACATGGTCCTGGCAGCCGCGGGCGCGGTGGATCACGGCGCCCTTGTGCGCATGGCCGAAGGCGCGTTTGGCGCGCTGACCGCCACCCAGGCCCCGCAAGTGGCGCCCGCAGTCTACCGGGGCGGCGAACACCGGGTGGTTAAGTCCCTGGAACAGGCCCATCTGGCGATGGCCTTTGAGACGGCGGGCTACCGGGACGACCGCATCTATACGGCCCAGGTCCATGCCCTGGCGCTCGGCGGGGGGATGTCGTCGCGGCTTTTCCAGGAGGCGCGGGAAAAACGCGGGCTCTGCT
>JBCCMR010000091.1:0-10183 GCA_039026255.1 Pseudomonadota bacterium | reverse complement strand
TAGGAGAGGCAGCGCTGACCCGGGCGGCGGAACTTGTTCTTGGCCCCCGGGCGATACCCCCCGCCGCAGCAGACACCCCACCTGAGCCTCCAACGGACCCCCCAGCCGAAGATCACCCAGACAGCGATGCCAGCACTTCAGATGCAGGCGAGCGCATGGCCGACCGCCTAGTGGAGGCAGTGGCAACCGCGCTACCCGGCGATCTTTTGGCCGCATGTCTGACCCGCGCGCGGCTCGCCGCGGCCCGTGCCGGATCAGGCCAAGGAGCGCGAATTAAAGGTAACCGCACCGGTCGTCCCCAGCCCGCGCGCCCGGGCAAACCGCGGGACGGGGCGCGCATCGATTTGTTGGCGACCCTGCGCCGGGCGGCGCCCTACCAAACCTTGCGGCGGGCCGGTGGCCGGGTGGTGGTGCTGCCACCGGACCTGGCCATCCGACGCCACGCAGCGCGCTCGGACCGGGTGGTGGTTTTTGCCGTCGACGCCAGCGGTTCGGCGGCCGTGGCCCGCCTGGCCGAAGCCAAGGGTGCGGTCGAAACGCTCCTGTCGCAGGCGTATCGGTCCCGGGACAGCGTGGCGCTGATTAGCTTTCGCGGTGACGGGGCGGAGCTTTTGCTACCGCCCACCCGGTCGCTTGTCGCCGCAAAGCGGCGGCTTTCCGCGCTGCCTGGTGGCGGTGGTACCCCCCTGGCGGCGGGGCTCTTGGCGGCGCAGACCTTGGCGAAGCAGGAGGCGGCGCGCGGTTTCACGCCGATGGTGGTGCTTGTGACCGACGGCAAGGCCAATATTGCCTTGGACGGCACCCCGGGGCGCGCTCAGGCGGGCGAAGACGCCCGGCGCATGGCGCGTACCCTGGCGGCGGCCGGGTGGGATGTGCTGGTGCTTGATATCGGGCTGCGGTCAAACGGCGCCCTGCGCGACCTTGCCCAGGTGCTGGCCGCGACCTACTTGCCCTTACCTAATGCAACAGCACAAACCCTCGCCGGCGTCCTTACCTAAGGGGCTGCCCGCCGACTGGCCCCACGCAGACCATTCGGCACGCCTTGATCTGGGGCACCTAAGTTGGCATGTCCAGCGGGCGGGGGCAGGGGCGAAGGTCTTGCTCCTACACGGCACGGGTGCGTCCACCCACTCCCTGCGCCACCTCTTTGCGGCGCTCAGCCCCCGGTTTGACGTGCTTGCCCCGGACCTGCCGGGCCAGGGGTTTACGCGGACCACGACGCTCCAGCGCAGCGGACTTGACGGGATGACGGCGGACCTGGGCACGCTGCTCGACCACCTAGACTACACGCCGGACGCCATCATTGGCCACTCCGCCGGGGCGGCAATTGCGCTGAACCTAGGGGCGCCTCGGATTGTGGGATTAGCGCCCGCCTTGGCCGATTTCCCCGGCGTGCTGGCGGCGATTTTCCCGATGGTAGCGAAGCTTTTGGCACTAAACCCACTGACAGCACGCATATTTTCCCGCACCCATGAAAGCGAAGCCCAGGTGACGCGGCTTTTGCGGTCCACGGGGGCTGAGCCAGGGGCAGATGATGTGGCCTACTACCGTCAACTGATCGGGGACCCAGCCCATGTGGAGGGTGCTCTTCATATGATGGCGCGGTGGGACCTGACCCCGTTGCGCGCCAAACTGCCCGGCTTTGAGGGCCGTGTAACCTTTTTGACCGGTGACGCAGATATGTCTGTGCCAAGCGCGGCGGTGACCCGCGCGGCCGGGGTTATCCCCGGGGCAAGGGCGATCACTTTGCCCGGCATGGGTCACCTGATGCACGAAACCCACCCCGATGAGGTGATGACCCATATCGATGACGCCCTTGCCTGAGCCGCGCCATCCGGTCCAGGGTGGTCGCAAGAAAGGGAGGGGGGGCGATGCACTGGACCGTCCACGCCGTCAAATACGCCGAGCGGAACGCCCGCACCCGGGCCGAGAGTTTTCTGGAAGATGATCACCCGGGATTGCCCCACGGGATGGATTATTTTGTTTGGGTGTTGGGCGCGGGTGGCCGCCACATTGTCGTTGATACAGGCTATGACGCCGCCGAAGGGGCCCGCCGCGGCCGGCCGATCCTGCGCGATCCGGCCCAGGCCGTAGCGGCGGCGGGTGTGTCCGCAGAGCGTGTGGCTGACGTGATCATAACGCACCTTCACTATGACCATGCGGGCGGACTCGATAGGTTTCCTGCGGCGCAGTTTCACCTGCAGTCGGCTGAAATGGACTTTGCCACGGGTCCCTGCATGTGCAATCCCGATGCCCAGGCGCCGTTTACCGCCGCCCATGTGTGTCAGATGGTCGAACGGGTCTATTCTGGCCGCGTGGCCTTTTACGACGGGGAAGGCCAGGTTGCGCCGGGGGTGACGGTGCACCGGGTCGGTGGGCATTCCCTAGGGCTTCAGGTGGTGCGGGTTGAAACCGCAGGAGGCCCGGTTTGCCTGGCCTCGGACGCCGCCCACTACTATGAGAATTTTCAATCGGGACTGCTTTTTCCAATTGTGGCTGACCGCGCGGCGATGCGCGAAGGCTTCAGGACCATTCGCACCCTGGCTGGGGGCGCAGATGACCGCGTCATCCCGGGCCATGATCCCCTGGTACGTGACCGTTTCCCTCAGGAGGGGGAAAGCGGGTTTCTTTGGCGGCTAGCCTAGGTGCTTTTGGCTAGGCGGCTCTTTTACTTGAGTATTTAGGCAGAGAAGAAGGGCCCCGATGGCGATTTCTTGGCCCCGCCTCCGACCCAGCAGCGGTGCGTGTGACGCGGAAGTGTGAGGCGATATCGCGGCCTTCTCTTCTGCAAAAATACTCAAAGATCCTGGGCCGCTGCGTACAGTATCAGCTGCAAATTGGCGGTTCAGGATGCTTTCAACAGGTAACCGCGGGTGGTGATGAGATCGGCCAGGGCGCGGGTAGCTTCGGTCACCGAAAGGTTTGCGGTGTCCAGGGTCGCCCCGGCGCGGGCGTAAAGCGGTTCGCGCGCGGCCAAAAGCGTGCGCAGTTCCTCCATCGCCCGGGGGTTTCCGGCCATGGGCCGGCTATCGCCCTGGCCACGCACCCGATCCATATGTTCGCGAGCCCGCGCCCGAAGCCAGATCGTATGGCAGCGCGCGAGGGTGGTTTCGAACGTCTCGGACTCTGTCACAAACCCGCCGCCCACGGCAAGGATCATGCGGTCGTGGCGGCCAATCACCGTGCGCAGCGCTTCGGCTTCGGCGCGGCGCAGCGCCTCTGGTCCCGAAAGCGCGATAAGTTCGCCCACGGGCATGCCTGATACCCGCTCGACTTCGAGCCGCAACTCGACAAACGGTGCCCCAAGCCGCGCCGCAACCGCGCGACCAAGAGTGGATTTCCCCGCCCCACGAAGGCCAATTAAGCAAACCCTTGCAGCCCGAGCTTCGGCCCCCAAAAGCCCCATTACCTGGGCGCGGGTTTCGCTGTCTGCCCGGTTAAAGAGCCGGGCCACCTGGGCAGCATCAGAATTTTCGTCGGCTAAAAGCTCATCAAGCGTCACGCCAAGCGCTCCCGCTAGAGCGTGCAGCCGTGCGACGGAAATATTGCCTGTCCCGCTTTCTAGGGCAGCCAGATAGCGGGGAGACAGCCCCGACGCATCACATACCACTCTGCGCGGAAGGCCGCGGCCTTCCCGGGCGCGGCGCACCCGGTCGCCCAAGCGAAAAAGTAGATCGCCCGCGGGTTCCCCAGCGTCGTCTGCATGGACGGACGATCGCGGGCGGGCAGTCATGAAACCCCGGTGCCCACCAGGACATTCCTGCCGCATGACCCGCCCAGCCCCATCAGGCAGCTTTTTCCCGGGCGAGTTCCAGGATGCCTTCGAGCCACGGTAAAGCGATGTCTTCGGGCATATCCCCACCGCTTGCGTCATGCGTCAGCCGTTCGCCTACCATCGTGGCTTTGCACGCCAAAAGAAGCTCCATCAGCGTCTTGGATCCGTGGGCGAAGGTCCCGGAAAAGACCATGTCGCCCAGCCCGAAGATCGCGAAGGTGATCTTTGACAGGTCAGGTTTGTCAGCATCGAGCGCATCGGTAAAGGCCACCGCCGTGGCGGGCAGGTCACCGTTGCCGTAGGTCGAGGTGACAAAGATGTGGAACTCTTCGGAGTCGAGATCGGCCGGGTTTAGGTCGCCCATATTGCTGACGCGGGTTTCAGCGGCATCGCCGATCTCGGCCTCCATATCCTCGCAGAGCATTTCGGCATTTCCGGTTTCGGTCCCGTAAAGCAGGTGTATCTTCATCGTGTCGTCATCCCCTAGGAAAGTGCTTGCACGGGGGGGCGGGCGCCGCGGGGTGCTGGGCCCCATTCGGCCCCGTCAGGCCATGTGCAATTTCACGTATTCGAAGTCACCGGGCTTGTTGTCAATGCCGACCTTGGGCGGGGCGATCCAACTGGCGTATTTGCCAGCTTCGTAGCACGGTTTCATCAGCGACGTGATATAGTCGCCATCTGCTTTAGTGGGCAGCCAGTCGCGGGCCCGGGCGTCCCATTCGGCGTCCGAGATAATTTGGCCTTCCAAGTCGGCCTTGATGGCCGAAAAGACACCGATCTGCCGGTGGAATGCCTCGTGCGGGAGCACCAGGCGAAAGTCTACGCCCGCCCGTTCAATAAGCTTGTTCCAGCGTCGCAACCCACCCGAGGCGTCGCGGATATAGTCGTCGCGAAGGCGCATGTTGATTGCCGTCAGCGCTGGCACGTCCTGGCTGACAATGGCGCCGTCTACGATGGATCGCACCGGATAGGTGGCGTCCTGCAACTGATGATCGTCTTCGATCCGGGCCTCCATAAAGCGGCCCTTGATGCCTGCATTGAATGCGTTGGCGGCATTGGTGGACACCTCGGAACCGAAGAGATCGAGGCTCAGCGAATAATGAAGGTTCAGTTTTTTCTGGATCGTGGGCAGATCGATCACGCCCAGTTCGCGGATACGGCCAAGGTCGCCGGGGTCTTCGATTCCGTGCTCTTTCATGGCATTGAGCGTGGCCTGGATTGTGCGGCCGACGCCCGTTTCGCCGACAAACATATGATGCGCCTCTTCGGTCAGCATGAAGCGGCAAGTGCGCGACAGCGGGTCGAACCCCGACTGAGCCAAGCTTTCAAGTTGCATCTTGCCGTCGCGGTCGGTGAAGTAGGTAAACATGAAAAACGACAGCCAGTCCGGCGTTTCCTCGTTAAACGCACCCAGCATGCGCGGCGCCTCGTCGGAACCGGACGACCGCACCAGCAAATCGTCGGCCTCTTCGCGGCCATCGCGGCCAAAGTATTTCTGCAGCAAATAAACCATGGCCCAGAGGTGGCGGCCCTCCTCTACGTTCACCTGGAAGAGATTGCGCATGTCATAGAGCGACGGGGCCGTAAGCCCTAAAAAGCGCTGCTGTTCCACCGACCCGGGTTCGGTATCGCCCTGGATCACAATCAGCCGCTTGAGCATATTTCGGTATTCTCCCGGAACCTCCTGCCAGGCCAGTTCGCCCTTATGTTCGCCCATGGGGATGCGCCGGTCTTCGACCTCGGGCGCCAAAAGCACACCCCAGCGATATTCGGGCATTTTCACGTAGTCGAATTTGGCCCAGCCTTTGGGATCAACGCTTACCGCGGTGCGCAGGTAAACCATGCTTTCCTGGAAATTCTGGGGGATGAGCTTTGTCCACCAGTCGATGTATCCTGGATGCCATTTTTCTAGCGCTTTAAGTACTTTGCGGTCTTCCGAGAGACCCACGTTATTGGGGATCTGCGTGTCGTAGGAGACGTTGATAAGGTCTAGCATCGGGCGCGTCCTTGGCTGGCTAAGGGTTGGTTTGCGGCGGGGTTAGACCCGCTCCATGTCATATTCGCCGCGCCGTCCGGTGCCGTAGCGTTGCAGCGCGCCGTTTTCGCCGACGGCGTTCGGGCGGTTGAATATCCAGTTCTGCCAGGCGGTCAGCCGCCCGAAGATGCGGGTTTCCATGGTCTCTGGCCCGGCAAAACGCAGGTTGGCCTCCATGCCGGTCATGGCGTCGGGGCTGAAGCTGGCGCGTTCTTCGATAAAGATGCGCAGTTCGTCGTCCCAGTCGATATCGTCTAGGATCAGCGTCACAAGCCCCGCGTCGTCGGCGGCTTCCGCGTCGAGCGGCGCGCCCTTTAAGTCGGAAGCGGCGGCAAGCGCCTTCGCATCGCCCAAAAAGCGGGTTTCCAGGCGGGACAATCCGTTTGCCATAGGGTAAGGGCCAAAGTTCGCGGCGCTGAGCGTAACGGTGGCCAGCGGGCGATTATCGCCTTCAAATTCGTCTTCCATCATGAAGCTGCGGTCCACCGCAAAGAGGATATCGGCAAGCGTCCCGGCAAAGCATGACCCGTGTTCGATCACCGCCACCATAGACCGGGATGTCATGTCGATGCGTTTCAGCACGCGTTTCCAATAGTGGCGGATCTCGGCGGCCAGCCAGTGGTCGGCGTCACCGAGCACCACTGCTTCGTGGGCAAGAACAGCCGCCGGGTCGCCTTGACTGCGAAAGATCAAAAGCCCCGCTTCCATTTCGTTGAGCCGCAAGTGCAGGATGGCGTCCTCCAGTTCCCGCGCTGCGCGCAGCATCCATGTCTGTGCTCCCTCCCGCTGAAGCGCGTCCATATCTGTGGGGGGGACATCGGTCGGTCCGTGGAGCGTCAGCGTGGCCGTGCGGGCAGCCCGGTCAACCGCCACATCGACAGTGGAATAGGTCACGCCCGCGACGCCGAAGTTTCGCGCAAGCGGGGTTAGGGCGACGCCGGTGAGGCCATCTTGCTTGGCGCTTTGGGCGGCAAATTCTGCGGCGCGTTCCGCCACGGCTGCTTCGAATTTGGAGTTTGGGATTACCTCATCCACAAGGCCCCACTCCGCAGCGCGTCTGCCGCGAATACCCTCTTCGGTGGTGCAGAAGATGTCCGCGCGGTCCCGGCGCACCCGGCGTTTGTCGGTTACCCGCGTCAGCCCGCCGGTGCCGGGCAAGACCGCCAAAAGCGGCACCTCCGGCAGCGCCACGGAGGATGCGCTGTCATCGGTCAGCATTAGGTGATTACAGGCAAGCGCCAATTCGTATCCACCCCCGGCACAAGCCCCTTTGATGGCAGCGATCCACTTTTGGCCGCTGTCGGCCTCGGCGGCCTCATAGGTGTTGCGGGTCTCGTTAGTGAACTTGCAGAAATTTACTTTGTGGCTGTGGGCCGCGCCGCCCAGCATTTTGATATTGGCGCCGGCGCAAAACACCCGATCCTTGCCGGATTGAAGCACAACCACTTTGACGCCCGGGTGCTCAAACCGCAGGCGTTGGGTGATATCGCTCAGTTCAATGTCAACACCCAGGTCATAACTGTTCAATTTCAATTCGTAGTTGTCAAAAAGCCCGCCGTCAGGATCGACATCCATGGTTACGCGTGCGACCGATCCTTCGATGTCAAGTCGCCAATGGCGGTAGGCGGTAGGGTCCGGCTGAAAGTCGACGCGGTCTGGCATAGCGGTTGTCCTTGGCTGCGCGTGCAAGATAGTGCAGCCTTAAAGCCTCGGCAATTTGCAATATATTGCAATAACCAGAGACGCGATGCCTCGATACTTTCCGCAATTCAGTGCGCGGCGCCTGCGCGCGTGCATGCTCTTGCATCCAGGCGGTCACACGCCATACTTCGTCTCATCACAATATGAGAGGGTTTCATGGCGCGTCCCGTGGTTGGCATATCAGGTAATTCGTATCTGCTTAACGAAGAGTACCCTGTGCAAGCCTGTGGCATGCACAACATCGAAGCAGTGCGTGATATCTGTGGCGCCAGCGTTTTGGTTGTGCCAGCGAAGCCGGGCCTAAATGCGGTAGAAGAGCTTTGCGACATCTTTGACGGGTTTGTTTTCACCGGCGCGCGCCCGAATGTTCACCCCGAAGAATACGGGGAAGAGCCGACCGAAGCCCACGGCGACTTTGACCGTGACCGCGATCGTTTAACGCTGCCACTTATCCGCCACGCGGTCGAAATCGGGTTGCCGGTTTTGGGCATTTGTCGGGGATTTCAAGAGATCAACGTGGCCTTCGGAGGCACGCTCTATCCTGAAATCCGCGACCTGCCCGGCCGTATGAATCACCGCATGCCGCCCGAGGGCACCATGGAAGAGAAATTTGCCCTGCGCCACGACGTAAAGATCAAGATGGGCAGCCCCTTCGAGACCATTTTCGACGGGTCGGTCGTGCGCACAAACACGCTGCACGGCCAAGGGATCAAAGACGCGGGGACGCGGGTGCGCATCGACGGTTGGGCTGACGATGGCACGCCTGAGGCAATCAGCATCGAGGGCGCTCGGGGTTTCGCGCTCGCCGTGCAGTGGCATCCCGAGTACAACGCCGCAAACGACCCCGTCTCGCGGGCTCTTTTCGCGGCCTTTGGTGAAGCTGTGCACACATGGCGGTCGGGCAAAGCTCTGCGCAAAGCGGGATAAACGCGGTGAAATAAAAGCTTCATTCCGAAGCTTCTTACCTCCTAGCGGCATGGGTCTTTGCTATCTAGGGTGGAGGTCCTGCAACGGGTATCTGCGCCCGGTCCAAGCCCGGGCGGTTGTTTTCACAACCAGAGCGATTTTTCCCGATTTTTTCACGGTTACCTTGTTGGGATCCCAGCTGACGTTAGGTCACACTGCCCCAAGCATGCATGCGTAGGGGGCACCGTGTACCGGATCGAAATACTCGGCCAGTTTGATGTGGTGCACGCCGATGGGCGCCGGATGCGTCCTTCGGGCAAAAAGGACTGCGCGCTTTTGGCGCTTTTGGCGCTGGCCCCGGGACACCGCATGTCGCGGAGGGCGGTGCAAGGGCGGCTCTGGTCCGACCGGGGGGAACCGCAAGCGGCCGCTTCCCTGCGCCAGGTGATTTTGCAGTTGCGCCGCCATTTCGGGGATGCGCCCCAGGTCATTGCTGCAGACAGGTCTGATATTTGGATCGTGCCTGGTGCGGTCACCTTTGACCACAAAGCCCCTGGCGCAGGGCTCGCCGCTGGGGCGCGTCTGCTTGACGGGGTGGACCTCGCCGACCGATCCTTTCAAGCCTGGCTCATCGAACAGCGCGCCGCTTGGGCCCCTGCGGCGGTGCTGACCCCGGCGGACGTGGCCCGGCGTTTGGTTTTTTCCGTAGCAGAAGGCGCCGATACGGGGCCGCGCGCGGCGGTTGTCGGTCACGGTTTGGCTGATGCTATGATCGAAGCCGCAGCGCTAACCGGTCAGCGTGGTCTGATTGACGCGCGCCTAGCCCAGCCTGGCGCCGTAGCGCCCACAGACCTGCGCGTCCACACCCGGGTGATCGCGGGTGACAGTGAAGGCATTGTCACAGTCGCAGTTATCGACGCCTTCGGCACAGTGGTCTGGCAACTGCGCCGCCTCATTGATCCGCGCCAGCCCGGTGGCATTCGCGCGACGGAATTGGAAGTTGCCCAGCAGTTCCAGGATTACCTCATGCGCGAGGAAGTGCGCCGCCTTCGCGAGGGGGCGGTGCGCGGTCGGGCTGAAGCCTACACAAGCACCGCGCTACTGGGCATTGCCGTGCCCGGGCGCGTGGCGCTGGGGGACATAGAAGCAGCGGCCCGCCAGGCGGTGTCGCTCAACCCCACTGGGCTCAACCACGCGCTTTTGGGGATGGCACGGGTTTTTGTCCACGGGGAACGCATGGGTCCCCGGCGCCAGGATCGGCAAGAGCTTTTGCCGCCGTTTCACGAGGCCCTGGCCCGCGATCCAGGCAACGGGGTGGTAAATGCCCTGGCGGGGCACGCGCACGCTTACCTGTTGGGCGACATTGGCCGCGGGCTCGACCTAACGCGTGCTGCGGTTCAATTGTCGCCCGGGTCGGGGCTTGCGTGGTCCTACCGGGCTCTTTCGTTGTCTTATGGTCGGCATATGGGGCCTGCCATGGGTGCTCTGCGGCGCCTAACCGCCATCAGTGCCAACAGCGCGCTGCAGCCGATGGCCGACAGCGTGGGGTCTTATGTGCACCTTTTGGCCGGGCAACCCGAAGTCAGTCAGCGGTTGGCTGCCCGGTCAATGGAGCAATTGCCCGACTTCCGCCCCACGGCGGTGGACCTGATGGTTTCCGCGGCCCAGATGGATGCGATTGATGCGGGCAGTCGGGCGTTGGAACTCTTGCGTCGCCGCGACAGCGACCTCTCTATCGACCTGCTCCGGTCGCCCGACTATCCGAT
>JBCCMR010000090.1:0-10353 GCA_039026255.1 Pseudomonadota bacterium | reverse complement strand
GTCGGGGAAGATGCGCAATCGTGGATGACCCTGCGCGAACACCGGGGGCTTGATGCCGGGGTGGAAGTATTTGGAGAGCTTGTCTCTGGCGCGGCAGACCCAACAGATGGCCATGTGGTAACGCTTTAGTCCCGGAGGGCTATCCGCGGCGCCTTGGCACCCGGGGCTGCGTCGGATTTTGAGTAGTTTTGCTGGGAAGAAGATGGTGATTGGTCGGACTAAAGCCGTGTAAGAGCGGCGGCCAAATCGCGTTTCATGCGCTTCTTATTTGATATCTCAGCTTAGAGAGACTCACCGACCCTGCGCCTTCTTCTTTGTCCAAATACTTTAATCGTGACAGGGCCACCGGCACACAGCTGGCGAAATGCGCTTAAACCCCGCCAAAACCTGCTCCGAAGCTAGCCGCGCATCAGACTGCCGCTTGGGTCCCATGGGGCGTCCAAGATAACCTTAGCCCGGCGCATCTGGCCCAAGATTTCAACCTCAACCTCGGTGCCTGCGGTAGCGCGCTCGGTGGGGACAAAACCCTGGGCAATCGACTGTCGCAGGTGATGGGAATACCCCCCCGAGGTGCAGAAACCGGCCACCGCCCCGTCAAGCCAGATCGGCTCATACCCGTGGACATCTGCGTCATCTGCGTCGACCACAAGCCCCACAAGGCGCCGGGCCGGGCCAGAGGCGCGTTCTGCCAAGGCGGCCTCTTTCCCGATAAAATCGGCATTCTTTCCATAGATTACAAAGCGGTCCATGCCCGTTTCCGCAGGCGTGTAATCCGGGCAAAACTCCGCACCCCAAGACCCAAAAAGCCGATCCAGGCGCAGGCTCATCATCGCGCGCATGCCAAAGGGGCGTAGGCCAAGGTCGCTGCCCGCCTCGGCAAGGGCGGCATAAAGTGCCCGTTGATCGGTGCTGGGAACATAAATCTCAAACCCGAGGTCGCCGGTATAGCTGACCCGCTGCACCAGCGCGCGCAAGAGGCCAATATCCACCCAGCGCACGGCCATGAACCGCATGTCACCCACGTCCTGGCGCGCCACGCGGGCCAAAAGCTTGCGCGCCTGGGGCCCAGCAATCTGAAACCCGATCAGCGCGTCGCTGACGTTTTCCACAGTCACCCCGGGGCGAGCGTGGAGGTCAAACCACCGGGTGTGGATCGACTGCATGCCGTAGCTGGCCGTCAATTGAAAGGTCTCATCCCCGAGGCACGAGACCGTAAAATCCCCCAAGAGCCGCCCCTTCGGCGACAGCATCGGCGTGAGGCTCACACGCCCAGGGGTCGGGATGCGCCCGGCCATCAAATGGTCAAGCCAATCGCGCGCGGCCTTCCCGGTCACGCGATATTTGCCGAAGTTGGTGATCTCGTTGATGCCCACGGCCCCGCGCACGGCAGCCACTTCGGCGGCGGTGGCCTCAAACGCGTTTGACCGGCGGAAGGTGGGGTCCTCATAGCGAGGCTCCCCGGGGGCCGCAAAGTAGTTGGGCACCTCCATGCCAAACTGGGCGCCAAATACGGCCCCCTGGCGGTCCCAGATCTCATGGGCAGGAGAGGTGCGAAACGGCCGACAGGCCGGCAGCTCTTCGTTGGGAAAGACCACTGAAAACCGCTTCTGATAGTTTTCCGTCACCTTGGCGACCGTATAGCCAGGGGTGATCCACGGGCCAAAGCGGCCCACATCCATGGCGGTAATGTCGCGCTCGGGCTCGCCTTCGATCATCCATTGCGCCAAGCTTAATCCGACCCCGCCGCCCTGACTGAACCCCGCCATAACTGCCGCCGCGGCCCAGTAGTTGCGCAAGCCGGGCACCGGTCCCACCAGGGGATTGCCGTCAGGGGCAAAGGTGAAGGGCCCGTGAATGACGGATTTTACCCCCGCCGCGCCCAGCGCAGGGAACCGCCGATAAGCAAAATCTATCGCATCCTCAATCTTGTCGAAGTCATCGGGCAAAAGCTCATGGCCGAAGTCCCAGGGCGTACCGCCAACCGCCCAGGGCCGCGCCTTTTGCTCGTAGAATCCGATGCAAAGCCCGCGGCCTTCCTGGCGCAGATAGCTTTCACCGGAAGGATCCATCACATGGGGATGCTCGCCCCCGCCGGCGATGATATCTGCGATAAGCGGCACCTCATCGGTCACCAGATACTGGTGCTCCATAGGATGCAGCGGCAGATAGGCGCCTGCCATGGCGGCAACTTCCCGGGCCCAGAGCCCGGCCGCATTGACCACATGCTCGGCATGCACAGTCCCTTTGTCGGTCACCACATCCCAGGTGCCGTCAGGACGCGGGTTTGTTTCTAGCACCTTGGTGTGGGTGTGGATGGCTGCGCCCCCGAGCCGCGCGGCCTTTGCGTACGCGTGGGTGGTTCCGGAGGGATCCAGATGGCCGTCAAGCGGGTCGTAAAGCCCGCCGATCACCCCTTCCACGTTTGTCACCGGGGCAATACGCGCGATCTCTTCGGGGCCTACAATTTCGGTCTCGAGCCCCATGTAGCGGTGCTTGGCGCGCTCGGCTCGGAACATGTCCATCCGCTCAGGCGTGTCGGCCAGCGTCACACCCCCCACATGGTGGAGCCCGCAAGACATCCCGGTGATCTCTTCGAGCTCTTTATAGAGCCGGATCGTGTACCCCTGGAGCGCGGCCATGTTAGTGTCGCCGTTTAGCGTGTGAAACCCGCCAGCCGCGTGCCAGGTGGAGCCCGATGTCAGCTCGGAGCGTTCCAAAAGCATCACATCCGACCAGCCAAGCTTTGTCAGATGGTAAGCGACAGAGCATCCGACGACGCCGCCGCCGATAATCAGGACACGGGTGGTGGTTTTCATGGCGCTCTCCCCGGTTGTCGAACCGGCGCCACGCTGGACCCAAGTGGGCTCCAGGGCAAGCATCGAAACGACGCCCGGGCCTGGTTTTTCGACGGCCTTCGCGCAGCGGACCCGCACGACTTGGGGAACTGGCGCGCCCCCGCGCCCGGGCGCTGCCCTTGGCCCCCTAAAAACACGCCGCCCCCGGTCGCCTCACCCCGGCGACCTGCGCCATATGTCGGATCAGCAAAACGGGCGCGCCCGTCCCTCTTTTTCTCTGCAAAAATACTCAAAGCGCCCCGCCGCCGCGGGCCTTCGGGCGGCAAAACGGGACGCGCGGGCGACGGACGCTCAGCGGCTGATGCGGTAAAGCGCCCCGTCGGCCACCGACAGATACCAGATCGACCCGTCGGGCGCCTGGCGGATGTCGCGCACACGGCCAGTGCGGGAGCTTTCGATCACCTCGCCCGCCCGCACGCCACCGCCGGCAACATCTAGCCGGGCGATATGGCCGAATTTGAGCGAGCCCACGAAGATGTCACCGCGCCATTCTGGGAACATGGCGCCGGTGTAGATCATCATCCCGGACGGCGCGATCGACGGGTCCCAGAAAAAGGCGGGCTGCTCCATCCCGGCCTTTGCAGTGCCTTCGCCGATTTTGCCGCCGCTGTAGTGGCGCCCGTAGCTGATCACGGGCCAGCCGAAATTGGCGCCCCGCTTCACAAAGTTGATCTCATCGCCGCCGCGGGCGCCGTGTTCGACCACCCAAAGCCGACCCCGGCCGTCGAGCGTGGCACCCTGGGGATTGCGGTGGCCGTAAGACCAAATTTCGGGCTCCGCACCCGGGGTGGCGGCAAAGGGGGCATCCGAAACCGGGCGCCCGTCGGCGGTCACGCGGATCACCGCGCCGTTGTGATTGGCTAAGTTTTGCGAGGACGGCCTGTCGCCGCGGTCCCCAGTCGTGACAAAAAGCGTGCCATCGGGGGCTTCGACTACCCGCGATCCGTAGTGGCGACCGCCGGAGGACCCAGGCGTCATTTCAAAGATCACCCGCACATCTGTAAGACGGGTGCCGTCACTAGTCAGCGTCGCCCGCGCAAGCGCTGTGCCCGCACCGCCCCGCTGAGGCTTGGCGAAGGTCATATAAACCCGCCGGGATTTCGTGAAATCTCGGGCCACGATCACATCAAGAAGCCCGCCCTGGCCGCGCGCCGCCACAGCGGGCGTGCCGCGCACCGCTATCTTGCCGCCCTGCCCGTCAAAATTCCAAAGACGCCCGTCCCGTTCAGTGATTAAAAAACCACCCGCGGGGAGCGGCGCTACCGCCCACGGTTGGTCAAGCCCACTTGCCAACCGCTCTAACTTTAGTGGGCCTAGCGACGTAGCCAGATCGGCCACCGCGGCGGTGGCCCAGGCAGCAACACAGGTAAGCGTAAGAACTAGGGCGCGCAGCATGGCAAATCTCCGGGAGTGTATGGCCGATCAGGTACATCCCAAGGGTAGCCGACGCACCGCCCCGGTCAACGCGCCAGCACGGCTGTGCCAAGGGCATTGCAGCCAAAACCATGGTAATAAATGCAGTACCGCGCCGGCCTCGTCCGCTGCAAGTGACCAGAAAAATGGCAAAGGTGGGGCCGCGCTTGCCTTATGGGCAGTGAACAGTATGGTCGCGCCCACAAATCGTTCATCAGGGAGTTGAACACGATGAAAAAATTCCTGCTCGCATCCGCGGCCACGCTGGCCATGGCCTCCATGGCCACAGCCGCTGGCCACGGCAACGTTAAACTGGGTGTTATCCTGGGCTACACCGGTCCCATCGAATCGCTGACCGGCCCGATGGCCGATGGCGCCGAAGCGGCCATGAAAGAAGTCACCGAAAGCGGTAAGTTCATGGGCGGCAAAGGCGTGGAAAGCGTGCGCGCCGACAGCACCTGCATCGACGCCGCCGCGGCCACAAGCGCCGCCGAACGGGTGATCACCTCCGACGGGGTGGCCGGTATTGTGGGCGCCGACTGCTCGGGCGTCACCGGCGCTATCCTTGCCAACGTGGCCTTGGCCCAGGGCATGGTGATGATCTCGCCATCGGCCACGTCGCCGGCGCTTAGCACTGCCGAAGACAACGGTCTCTTCTTCCGCACCGCACCCTCGGACGCGCGCCAGGGCCAGGTGATGGCCGACATCATTATGGAACGCGGCTTTAAAGAAGTGGCGCTGACCTACACCAACAACGATTACGGCAAGGGCCTTGCCGACGCCTTCCAAGCCTCGTTCGAGGCCGCGGGCGGTAAGGTGACGATCTCGGCCGCGCATGAAGACGGAAAAGCCGACTACAGCGCCGAGGTGGGCGCGCTTGCGGCCGCGGGTGGCGACATCCTGGTGGTCGCGGGTTACCTCGACCAGGGCGGCAAAGGCATCATCGAAGGCTCGCTTGATTCGGGCGCCTTCGACACCTTCGTGCTGCCCGATGGCATGATCGGCGCCAGCCTGCCCGAAGCCATTGGCACGGACCTCGACGGTTCCTTCGGGCAGGTCCCAGGGACCGATAGCCCCGGCGCCGGGAACCTGGCGGAAATCATCGGCGGTGAGCTTGGCCCGTTTGTGGCCGAAAGCTACGACGCTGCCGCGCTCCTGCTTCTGGCGATGCAGGCGGCCAACTCGGTCGACCCGGCGGTCTACAAGGAAAAGGTCATGATGGTAGCCAACGCGCCGGGCGAAAAGATCTTCCCGGGCGAGCTGGACAAGGCGCTCGAAATCCTCGCCAACGGCGGTGACATCGACTACGTCGGCGCGTCGGCGGTTGAGCTGATCGGCCCGGGCGAAAGCGCTGGCAACTACCGCGAGATCGAAATCAAAGACGCGGCCATCAGCACCGTCAAGTTCCGCTGATCGCCTGATCTCACAGCCGCAGCAGCCCGCCCACCGCGGGCTGCTGTCATTTCAGGGGGCCACCGCGCCATGATCCGTGTCGAAAACCTGGCCAAAAGCTTCGGCGGTTTTTACGCCGTAAACGGTGCCAACCTAACTATCGAAACCGGCTCCATCACCGGGCTCATCGGTCCAAACGGCGCCGGAAAGACCACACTTTTCAACGTCATCGCGGGCGTCCACGGGCCGACCGCAGGGCGGGTCTGGCTTGACGGAGAAGACATCACCGGCGAGCCGCCCCACGCACTGTTTCACAAGGGGCTTCTGCGCACATTCCAAATCGCCCACGAATTCTCCACCATGACGGTCCGCGAAAACCTGATGATGGTGCCCGGCCAACAGGAGGGCGAGCGCTTGATGGGCGCATGGCTGTCCTGGGGCAAGGTCCGCGACGAAGAACGCAACTTGCGCGAGCAGGCTGACGAGGTACTGGCGTTTTTAACCATTGATCACTTGGCCGATGAACTGGCGGGCAACCTGAGCGGCGGCCAGAAAAAACTCCTGGAGCTTGGCCGGACCATGATGGTCGACGCCAAGATCGTTTTTCTGGACGAGGTGGGCGCCGGCGTGAACCGCACGCTTTTGAACACCATCGCCGAGGCCATCCTGCGGCTCAATGCGGAACGGGGTTACACGTTCTGCGTGATCGAACACGACATGGACTTCATCGGGCGGCTTTGCGACCCGGTGATCTGCATGGCGGAAGGCGCGGTCCTGGCGGAAGGCACGCTCGACGAGATCAAAGCCAACGAGCAGGTGATCGAAGCCTACCTGGGCACCGGGCTCAAGAACAAACCCGGCGAGGCCACCGCATGACCCGCGCACCCGTCTCTGCACCGCATCCGGGGGCACCATGAGCGAAGCCTACCTTACGGCCGAAGCGATGACCGGTGGCTACGGCGCCGCCGATATCCTCCACGACTGCACCATCACCGCCGCTATGGGCGAGATTGCGGTGATCGTGGGGCCCAATGGCGCGGGCAAATCCACGGCGATGAAGGCCGTCTTCGGCATGCTGGACCTGCGCCAGGGTTCGGTGCGCCTGGACGGACAGGATATCACCGGGCTCAGCCCCCAGGCCCGGGTCGCCGAAGGCATGGCCTTTGTGCCCCAGACCAACAATGTCTTCCCATCCATGAGCGTGGAAGAGAACCTGGAAATGGGCGCTTTCCTGCGCCGCGACGACATCCGCGTAACCATGGAGCAGGTCTACGACCTGTTCCCCATCCTGCGTGAAAAGCGTCGCCAGAACGCGGGTGAATTAAGCGGTGGCCAACGCCAGCAGGTGGCCGTCGGCCGGGCGCTGATGACCCAGCCGAAGCTTCTAATGCTGGATGAACCGACGGCCGGGGTGAGCCCCATTGTCATGGACGAGCTTTTCGATCGCATTATCGAAGTGGCGCGCACGGGCATCTCGATCTTGATGGTCGAACAGAACGCGCGCCAGGCGCTCAACATTGCCGACAAGGGCTATGTGCTGGTCCAGGGCCGCAACCGCTACACCGACACGGGTCAGGCGCTTTTGAACGACCCCGATGTACGCAAAAGCTTCCTGGGGGGCTGATGATTAAGGTGGTCTATACGGTCTTGATCGGCGTCGTGGCTGCGGCTGTGGTCGTAAGCGCAGGCTGGTTCTGGGCGGTGCGCGGATCGGGCGACGAGGCGAGCTTTGACCGCTACGCCTGCACGCTCGACCCCGGGTGCGAGGGCAGCGGCTGCGCGCGCCTTGCTGCGCGGTTCGACCTGGTGCCCGAAGGCCCCTTTGGCCGCGGCATCCTGGTAATGGAAGGCCGCCCACCGCAGCTTGCGGGCACCCGGCCTGACGCCCAAAGCGCCGCGCGGGAGTTTTTCAACGGCGACAACGACCGCGGCAACCTGCGCATCACCTTTGAGCCGGGCGGCGCCGTGGCGGCAGTTACCCTTGAAGAGCCCGCCACCAGCGGGCGCATCGTGGCCCAGGCCAGCGCCGCCTGCGACTTCTTCCCGGCGGAGGCCAACGCATGAGATATGTACCGAAGGTTCTCATGGCGCTGGCCCTCTGTTCGGCGTCTCTGATGGCAGCGCCCGCAGCAGCGGCCCAGTACACCTGCACCCACGTGACAAAGTCGACGCTGATGCAGGCGCCTCTTGCCCGACCCGTTTTCCTTCCCCAGGAAACAGCGGACATCGACATCGACGCTAACGGTCGCATCGCCGTGCGCCTGCACGGGCAAACCCTGCGAGCCACCCTGCGCGCCTGCGAAGCTGGCGGCACCTGGAACCGCGCATGCCCCTACGCCCGGTCGATTGCGGGGGATGTGATCTCGGTTTTTCGCCAGCCAAAAGAGGGCGCGGCGCTCCATGCCGTTTGGCACCGCAAAGGCAACCGGGCGCAGGACATTGTGGAAAACGTGGTGCTGCGGTGCCTGACCCGGGACGCGGCGCAATGAGCCGCAGCCCTGTCACCCTTAACCTCGGACCCGAGCGCCCCGCCGCGCCCATCCGCAACCGCCAAGGGAGCCGCCCGTGGAGATCCTGAACGCCTTTATCCTTTTGTCGAACTTCGTTCTGGTCCCCGCCATCGCCTACGGCAGCCAACTGGCCCTGGGCGCCCTGGGCGTGACGCTGATCTACGGCATCCTGCGATTTTCAAACTTTGCCCACGGGGACACCATGGCCTTCGGCGCCATGGCCACCATCCTCTTTACCTGGTGGTTTCAGTCCATGGGCATCAACCTGGGCCCCCTGCCAACGGCGCTTTTGGCGCTGCCCTTCGGCATCCTGGTCTGCATTGGGCTTGTGCTCTTCACCGACCGCACGGTCTACCGGTTCTACCGGGAGCAGAAGGCGAAACCGGTGGTCTTTTTGATCGTGTCCATGGGCGTGATGTTTGTGATGAATGGGCTCGTGCGCTTTATCATCGGGGTGGACGATCAGCGGTTTGCCGATGGCGAACGCTTTATTGTGCGCGCCCGCGATTTTCGCAACGCCACGGGTTTCGACGAAGGGCTGACCATTAAAGTCAGCCAGGGGATCACTGTGGTGTCAGCGGTCCTGGTGGTGATCGCGCTATTTTGGTTCTTGAACCGTACACGCACGGGCAAATCCATGCGCGCCTATTCCGACAACGAAGATCTGGCGCTTTTGTCGGGGATTAATCCGGATCGCGTGGTTATGGTCGCCTGGATCCTAGCCGCGGCGCTGGCAACAGTGGCAGGCACGCTTTACGGACTCGATAAATCCTTCAAGCCCTTCACTTACTTCCAACTTCTTCTGCCGATTTTTGCCGCCGCGATTGTGGGGGGGCTTGGCTCCCCCGTCGGGGCCATCGCCGGGGGGTTTGTGATCGCCTTCTCAGAGATCATGGTCACCTACGCCTACCGCAAGTTTGTGGCCTACTTGTGGCCCGGCGACTGGTCGCCGGACGGGCTCGTCCAACTCTTGTCGACGGACTACAAGTTTGCCGTCAGCTTTCTCATTCTTCTTGTGGTGCTTCTAGTACGCCCCACGGGTCTTTTTGCGGGAAAATCGGTATGAGGAACTTGGCCTATTTTGCTGTCTTCGGCGGTCTTGTGACCCTGGTGGGCGTGTTCCAAAGCTGGAACGTGGCCCTGGGTATCCTCAACCTCGGGCTTATCTCGGCGGTGATGGCGCTGGGGGTGAATATACAGTGGGGTTATGCAGGGCTCTTGAACGTGGGTGTTATGGGCTTTGCGGCGCTCGGAGGTCTGGCTGCGGTGCTCGTGAGCGTACCGCCAGTGGGCGAAGCTTGGTCTGCAGGGGGCACGGGTGTTTTCCTAGGTCTAGCCTTGGGCGCATTGACAATCTTTGTGGCCACCTTCGCCTATCGCACGCTGCCCCCGGGGCGCAGCCGTGCACTTGCTATCGCGGGAATTGTCATCGTGGGCTTCTTTGTGACGCGCATAGTGTTCAAACCCGCCACCGCGGCGGTCGAGGACATTAACCCCGCCACCAGCGGATTTCTCGGCGGACTCGGGTTGCCGATCATTCTGGCATGGCCCGTGGGCGGGCTTTTGGCGGGTGCCGCCGCCTGGGTGGTGGGCAAGGTGGCGCTGGGCCTGCGGTCAGACTACCTGGCAATCGCAACCCTTGGCATATCCGAGATCATCGTGGCCATCCTCAAGCACGAAGACTGGATGAGCCGGGGCGTCAAGAACGTGATCGGGCTCGAACGGCCGGTGCCCTACGAAATCGACCTACAAAACGCGCCCTGGTTCAACGACCTGGCGGCCCGGCTCGGCGCCGATGTGGTGCAGTTTTCGTCGATCTATGTGAAGCTCTGCTACGCGGGGCTTTTTGCGATTGTGCTTTTGATCGTGCTTTGGCTTTCCGAGCAGGCGCTCAAATCCCCCTGGGGCCGCATGATGCGCGCGATCCGCGATAATGAGGTGAGCGCGGCGGCCATGGGCAAGGACGTCACTGCGCGTCACCTTCAGGTTTTTGTCCTGGGTTCAGCGGTGGTGGGGATCGCCGGCGCGATGCTGACCACGCTTGACGCGCAGCTTGTGCCCAGCAGCTATCAGCCGCTGCGGTTCACGTTTCTGATCTGGGTGATGGTGATCCTGGGCGGGTCGGGCAACAACTGGGGCGCGGTGCTGGGCGGCTTTGTGGTTTGGTACCTGTGGATCATGGC